>JBMNOT010000078.1:0-9168 GCA_050943225.1 Christensenellales bacterium
TTGCCAGTCTTGTTTTCACTCGATTTATGCAAAAGGGTAAGAAAGAGTGATGATTTACCAATCTACCAACCCAGTTAGTAAATGCATTCCAGTATAATCTGCCAACCGAGCTGCGTGATATTCACTTTTGTAAAGCTCAGAGAGAATTTCTCTAAGCTTTATTTTTCCTATCATTCCTGTCATTTGGGTTGAATACAAAGCCAAAGGGAGAGAACTTCTTTACGAAGTCTCTCCCTTTCGAAGGCATTTCTAATTGACAGATATAGTTTTTCATTGCGGCATTACAGGCTCTTGAGCATATTATACAGCCTGTTGAGAGGCAGCCCCATCACATTGAAGAAGCAGCCCTCAATACCGGTGATGTACTTGCTGCCGTAGCCCTGTATGCCGTAGGCGCCCGCCTTGTCCATCGGCTCGCCTGTTGAGATGTACTCGCGTATCTCGTCTTCCGTCATGCTGCTGAATATGACGCGCGTGGACTCGACCGCCGTATGCATGACGCCACAGCTTGCGACTGCAACGCCGGTATAGACGATATGGTCCCGGCCCGACAGCAGGCGCAGCATGGCTGCGGCATCCTCGGCGTCCTGGGGCTTGCCCAGCACGCGGCCGCCCACCGTCACCAGCGTGTCCGCGCCGATCACCACGGCGTCCGGGAATTGCCGGGCGATATCCGCCGCCTTGTCCGCCGCGAGCTTTTCCACCTGCTGTTCGGGAACCCCCGAAGCCGTCTCGTCGATGTCGCTGGGGATCACGTCGAACTCGGGGACGATGAGCGCCAGCAGCTCTTTGCGGCGGGGCGAACCGGATGCGAGTATCACGCGGCGGCCGTTTAGGTTAGCCGGCGCAGATATTGGTGTTCTTTTCATCGTTGATCGCGATGGAACCCTTGGGGCACACGGAGGCGCACACGCCGCAGCCGGTGCATTTCTCGTAATCGATTATGGGCAGATTGTCCTTCATCGTGATCGCGCCTTCAGGGCACTTCTTGGCGCACAGCCCGCACGCGATGCAGCCCGCCTTGCAGATAGCAGCCGCGGCCTTGCCCTTTTCGTTGGTGCGGCAGGCGACGAACACCCGGCGGCTCTTGGGCATCACGGTGATCACGTGCTTGGGGCATATGGCTTCGCAGCGCCCGCAGCCGGTGCACAGGCTCTCGTCCACTGCAGCGATGCCCTTCTCGCTGAGATAGATCGCGCCAAACGGGCACGCTTTGCCGCAGGTCAAAAGCCCCACGCAGCCGAAAGCGCACGCCGACGGACCGCCAGCCAGCAGCGCCGCCGCGCGGCAGTCGTGAATGCCGGTATACGTGTATTTGGAGACGCAGTTTTCCGAGTCGCCATGGCAGCGCACCCGCGCGACCCTGGGCTCGGAAGGCGTCGTGTCCACGCCCAGCAGCGCTCCGATGGCAGCGAGATTGTCGCACGAAATCGCCACGCACGCGCCCGCATCCTTCTCGCCCGAGGCCACAGCCTTCGCAAAGCCGTCGCAGCCCGGGAAGCCGCAGCCGCCGCAGTTGGCGCCGGGCAGCAGTTCGCGCACCTGCTCTATCTTGGGATCTACTTTCACTTCAAATATTTTAGACGCGATCGCAAGGCCGAGGCCCAGAACCAGCCCTAGGCCGCCCAGCGCGATCAAAGGCCATAGTATGGCGTCCAGCATAAGCGTAACCTTCCTTTCCGATTAGACGATGCCCTGGAACCCCAGAAACGCCAGCGACATAAGGCCTGCCGATATTAGTGCGATGGGGAAATCCTTGAGCGGATCGGGTATCTTCGCAAACTCCATGCGCTCGCGGATACCCGCGAACAGCACGATGGCGAGCATAAAGCCCAGCGCAGCGCCGACACCGTTGACCAGCGTCTGGATCAGATTATACCCTTCATCGATGTTGAGTATAGCCACGCCCAACACGGCACAGTTGGTGGTGATGAGCGGCAGGTAGATGCCCAGCGCCTGGTACAGCGACGGCACCATTTTCTGCAGCGCCATCTCCACAAGCTGCACCAGCGCGGCGATCACCAGTATAAACGCGATAGTCTGCATGTAACCGATGTTCAGCGGATCCAGTATCGCTTTTTGCACGATCCAGCAGATCACCGAAGCCAGCGCCATCACGAACGTGACCGCGAAGCCCATACCGACCGCTGTCTCCACACGCTTGGACACGCCGATGAACGGACATATGCCGAGGATGCGCGACAGCACGAAGTTGTTGACGAGTATGGAGCTCAGCAATATGAGCAGTATACCTGTGAAGCCTTCCATGATTAATGCGCTCCTTTCTTTTTCTGCTGCCTGACCGATACGATTTTGTTGATCAGGCCGATCAGCAGACCCAGCGTGATAAAGCCGCCCGCCGGGCTGACCATGCCGAGCGCCGGCGCGAAGTTCTCGCCGAACAGCGACGCGCCGAAAATGGTACCGTTGCCGAGTATCTCACGGATCGATGCTACCAGTATGAGCGCGATCGTAAAGCCGATGCCGCTGCCGATGCCGTCGAAGAACGATGCGCCCACCGTATTCTTGTAGGCAAACGCTTCGGAACGCGCGATGATGATGCAGTTCACCACGATCAGCGGGATGAACAGGCCGAGCGACTTGTCGAGAGCCGGTACATATGCCTTGAGCACAAGCTGCACGATGGTCACGAACGCCGCGATGATCACCACGAACGCCGGTATGCGCACCTTGGGCGGAATGAAATTGCGCAGCAGCGACACGAACACGTTGGAGCCGACCAGCACGAATGTTGCGGCCAGGCCCATGCCGATACCGTTGACTGCCGCCGTGGTGATAGCGAGCGTCGGGCACATGCCGAGCAGCAGGCGGAACGTCGGGTTTTCATCGAATATGCCGTTTTTCATAATGGCCAAAGGCCGAGTCTTTTTCTTGTTCATTTTGCGCCTCCTGTCAGAGCGGCGTAGAATTCACTGACGGTGTTGACAGCGTCGGTAACACCTCTTGAGGTGATAGTCGCACCAGTGATCGCCTCTATTTCGCTGTCGGCGGGGCTTGATTTCACCACGGACAGCGGACTCTTTTTGCCGACGTACTGCCCTTGATATTCAGGCTCTGCGGCCTTGGCACCCAGGCCGGCCGTTTCCGTGTGGTCGCCGACGATTACGCCGTGGATCGTGCCGTCGGCGCCCACGCCGATGGTGATGTTAAGGCCGGAGTTGAAGCCCTTGGTCACCACGCCCGCCGTGATGCCGATCTCATTGCCGCTTTCGTCCAGAGCTTTGTACACGGTTTTGATTATTGCATAGTCCTTGGGCAACTCATCCGTGCTCAGCAGTGACTCAAGCGTGACGTTTTTTACCGCCTCATTGTCCGGATCGTACATCGCCTCACAACCCGCGGCTTCCGGAAAGGCGGTTTGCCGCGCCTCGTTGGCGGCCGCTGCCTTTTGTTCCGCGATGGGGCCTTCGGTGACGAAATTGACGGCGCCCAGCGCGATGGCGGCGACCACGACGATGATCAGCAGTTTCAGCGCCATCGATATGATGTTCTTCATTTCTCAGCCTCCTTCAGCGCGACGCTGCCAAACATGCGGGGCTTTACAGTCCTGTCGATCAGCGGCACGAACAGGTTCATCAGCAGTATGGAATAGGACACACCCTCGGGATAGCCGCCCCACAGGCGGATTACGCTGGTCAGCACGCCGCACCCCAGGGCGAATATAATCCTGCCTTTAATCGTCATCGGCGAGGTTGTGTAGTCCGTTGCCATGTAGACGGCGCCAAGCATCAGGCCGCCAGCCAGTATGTGATACAGCCCGTCGCCGGTGAACAGGCCGTTGGGGCCGGCCACCCAAGTGAACAGGCCTACTGTGGCGATGTAGACGACCGGTATGCTCGGGTCGATCACGCGGCGGGCCACCAGGTAAATACCGCCGATGAGTAACGCCAAAGCGCTGGTTTCGCCGATACAGCCGCCCACGTTGCCAAGGAACATGTCGAGATACGGGCTGGCAGCGCCGGCGCCCGCCTCATTGATCGCGGCGAGCGGCGTAACGGTGGAAACCGCGTCCACCGGCATCGTCCAGGACGTCATCGCGGTGGGCCACGAGAGCATCAGGAAGGCCCGTGCGGCCAGCGCCGGGTTCAGGAAGTTGCCGCCGATGCCGCCGAAGCACTGCTTGACGATGGCGATAGCAAAGACCGAGCCGACAATCGGTATATAGAGCGGTACGGACGGCGGCAGGTTGAGCGCGAGCAGCAGCCCAGTGACCGCGGCACTGCCGTCCATTATTGTGACTTTCTTCTTCATCAGCAGCTGCAGCAGCGCTTCCGTAGCGATTGCTACCGCAGTGCTTACCAGCACGACCCACAGCGCGTTCCAGCCAAAAAACACGACTCCCAGAACCGTTGCGGGCAGCAGTGCGATAATCACGTCGAGCATGATGCGCCCGGTGGTTTTAGCCGAGCGGACATGCGGCGACGATGACAGCGTGTATTTGTCCATACGATCCTCCCAAAATTATGCTAAACCATGCCGTTATTTGGCGCAGGCCTTGCGATTGTTGTTGATCTCGCATTTGGCCAGGCGCATAGCCTGAACGAGATGGCGGTTGGCCGGGCAAGTATAGGCGCAGCAGCCGCACTCGATGCAGTCCATCACGTTGTTTTGCTCGGCCTCGTCAAAACTGTCAGCATCCGAATAAGCGTCCAGCAGATACGGCTGCAGACCGATGGGGCAGGCCATCACGCATTTGCCGCAGCGAATGCAGGCGGATTCCTCGACGGGCCGCGCCATCTTGTCGTCCAGCGCGAGTATGCCCGACGTGCCCTTTATTACCGGCGCATCGAGGTTGTACAGCGCGATGCCCATCATCGGGCCGCCCGCGATCACTTTTTCGATTTTGCCGGAAAAACCGCCCGCCTGTGCGATCACATGGGAAATAGGCGTGCCGATGCGCACCATCAGGTTGCCGGGAATGCCCACGCTGCCCGTCACCGTGACGACGCGCTCAAACAGCGGCATACCCTTTTCAATAGCCTGGCAGATCTGGTAGGCGGTGCCCGCGTTGATCACCACCACGCCCACGTCCATCGGCAGGCCGCCCGAGGGCACTTCGCGCCCGGTGATGGCGTAAATCAGCTGTTTTTCAGCGCCCTGCGGGTATTTCACCTTCAGCGGCGCCACGCGGATATCGCTGCCGGAAGCAGCTTTTTCTATTGCGGCGATGGCGTCCGGCTTGTTGTTCTCGATACCGATCCAGGCGCTGCTGGCACCCAGCGCTTTGGCGGCGGCTTTTAGGCCGCGTACCACTTCGCCCGGATATTCCAGCATGATACGGTGATCCGCCGTAAGATACGGCTCGCACTCTGCGCCGTTGACGATCACCGTGTCAATCTTCTTTTCAGCCGGCGGCGACAGTTTGACGTGCGTCGGAAACGCTGCGCCGCCCATGCCCACGAGGCCCGCGCCCTTGATGGCGTCCACGATTTGGGCAGGCGTTAAGTCCTCCAGGCGGCCCGGGCTTTTGATGCCGGGGTACAGCCTGTCTTCATGGTCGTTCTCAATCACGATGGCCATGCTGGGCTGTCCGGATATATGCGGGCGCTTCTCAATGGCCTTCACCTTGCCGGATACACTGGCAAAGCACGGTACGCTCACATATCCGCCCTCATCAGCGATGCGCTGGCCCATATCCACAACATCACCCACAGCCACAATGGGCTTGGACGGCGCACCGATATGCTGGGTAAGCGGGATAACCACTTCGTCCGGCACGCTGCACTTCTCGATGGCGCGGCCTTCGGTGAAGCGCTTGCCGTGGTGGATGCGCTGAAGCGGATGCACGCCACCTCTGAAACTGAAACTTGCCATACCGTCTCCTTTTATGTCTGATATTTATATAAGGCTGAATATTGCCTGGGTTGTGACTCCCAAAAAATTATTATAGCACATATGAAAATTATTTGCATATAAACAGTGAAAATTTTGATGCAGGAAAAATAGAAATATATGTATTTTATGCTGGGTTTGCATTCATGCATAAACCCTGCCCGAATATGGAATAAATATAAATCAAAGGTGGTTTTTTGTAACCTAATGTTTACAAATGAAAGTGCCTGTGATATGATGATTTTTGATTTTAAATAACCGCTTACACTGTTTTGCGAACACCCGACGCATTACATTGTTTGCGGGGTTGCCGAAAGGCGGAAGGGAATATTTGAAAAATGGATAAGGAAACCAAAGCGGGCATTATCGCGAAGTTTGCCCAAAGACCAGGCGACACGGGTTCGCCGGAAGTTCAGATCGCCCTGTTGTCCGAGCGGATTAATCATCTGAACGATCATTTAAAGCAGCATCCGAAGGATCATCATTCACGGCGCGGGCTATTAAAAATGGTCGGTCAGAGAAGAGGTTTGCTCGACTATCTGAAGAAGAAAGACATTGAAAGATACAGGGAGTTGCTCAAGAGCCTGAACTTAAGAAAATAGCAAATGATAGAGCGGGCGACCGCTCTATTATTTGTTCTATTAGACATACTTGCCCAGTATCCGGGCAGGGAAACGAAAAATTTCACATGCGAAACGCATGGGGCGCTGCGCAGGTGCGCAGGGTTCGGTTAAGGAAAGGGTAGGAAAGAAGGAGTATTGGAAAACATGGAACACAGAGTATTTACAACAGATTTTGCCGGCAGAACGCTGACAATCGAAACCGGCAAGTATGCACAACAGGCTAATGGAACATGCCTGGTGCGGTGCGGCGACACGGCTGTGCTGGTGACGGCGACGGCTTCCAAGACGCCGCGGGCGGGTATCGACTTTTTCCCGCTGAGCGTAGAGTTTGAAGAGAAGATGTATTCGGTGGGCAAGATACCCGGCGGATTTATCAAGCGCGAGGGACGGCCTTCTGAAAAAGCGGTCCTGACTGCGCGTCTGATCGACAGGCCTATACGGCCGCTGTTCCCCAAGGGGTTCTACAACGACGTGCAGGTGATATGCACCGTGCTGTCGGTGGAGCAGGACATACCGCCTGCGGTGTACGGCATGATCGGGTCGTCGGTGGCATTGTCCATATCGGATATCCCGTTTGCGGGGCCCACCGGTTCTGTGACGGTCGGCCTGGTGGACGGCGAATTTGTGCTCAATCCCGATTCGGCCCAGCGTGAAAAGAGTCCGCTGGATCTCACCGTTTCCGGCACCAAGGACGCCGTGATGATGGTGGAAGCAGGCGCTTATGAGATCTCCGAAGAACAGATGCTGGACGCCATCATGTTTGCCCATGAGGAGATCAAAAAGCTGATCGCTTTCATTGAGAGCATCGTGGGCGAGGTGGGCAAGCCCAAGATGGAGGTCGAGCTCTACCGCGTGGACGAGGAGCTGGAGGCCAAGGTGCGCGAATACGCGATGGACAAGGTGATCTACAGCCTCGATACCGCAGACCGCAAGGAGCGCGAAGCGCGGACGGAAGAAATCACCAACGACGTTTTGGCTCACTTTGCAGAAGAGTATCCGGACAGCGCCGCCGACATCCAGAGCGTGCTGTATGAGATGCGCAAGGAAATCGTGCGCGATAAAATCCTCAACCAAGGCATCCGTCCCGACGGCCGCGCGATGAACGAAATCCGCCCGATTTCGGTGGAAGTGGGCCTGTTTGCCCGCACGCACGGCAGCGCGATGTTCACCCGCGGCGAGACGCAGGCGCTGACGCTGACGACGCTGGGCGCCATCAGCGAGCAGCAGCGGCTGGACGGCATCTCCGATGTCGAAGGCAAGCGTTATATGCACCATTACAACATGCCGCCATATTCCACCGGCGAAGTGCGCATGCTGCGCTCTGCGAGCCGCCGCGAGATAGGCCACGGCGCTTTGGCGGAGCGGGCACTTCTTCCGGTGCTGCCCAGAGAAGAGGAATTTCCCTATGCCATCCGTACGGTGTCTGAGTGCATCGGCTCCAACGGTTCCACTTCGCAGGCGAGCGTGTGCGCTTCCTCGCTGTCGCTGATGGATGCGGGTGTACCGATCAAAGCGCAGGTTGCTGGTGTGGCCATGGGCCTCATCAAGGACGAAAAAACGGGCAAAATCGCGATACTGACGGATATCCAGGGCCTGGAAGACTTCTTCGGCGACATGGACTTCAAGGTGGCGGGCACCGCCAAGGGCATCACGGCCATTCAGATGGACATCAAGATAAAGGGCATCGACAGGGAGATACTCACAAAGGCGCTTGCCCAGGCGCACGAAGGCCGCATGTTCATTCTGGACAAGATGAACGCCGTGCTGCCGGCGCCGCGCGAGAACCTGTCCAAGTACGCGCCGCGCGTGTACCAGTTCACCATCGATCCGGAGAAAATCCGCGACGTTATTGGGACGGGCGGCAAAGTCATCAACAAAATCATCGCCGAGACCGGCGTGAAAATCGACCTGGAGGATGACGGCCGCGTGTTCATACTGTCGCCCGACGAAGACTCCGCCAAGAGAGCGCGTGCCGCTATAGAAGCTATCGTCAAGGACATCGAGGTGGGCAACGTATATCTGGGCAAGGTGGTGCGCATCGTGAATTTCGGCGCCTTTGTAGAGCTTGCGCCCGGCAAAGACGGCCTGGTGCACATCTCCAAGCTATCCAGTGGCCATGTGGATCGCGTGGAAGACGTGGTTAAAGTCGGCGACGAAATACTAGTGCGCGTGACGGACATCGACAAGCAGGGCCGCGTGAACCTGACACGCAAGGGCCTTTTGCCCGAGGACAATAAAAAGCCCGAGGACAATAAAAATAAAGGTGACAAGCCCGGCCCCGGGGGTAAAAAAGGAGACAGGGAAAAGGGCAAACACTACCATAGAAAATAGGGTATAGCGCTTAGCCGCCGTGAGAGCTGTCATGGCGGTTTTTAGTTTGCTGAAAAACCTGCGTTTTCTGCGAATTGCCGGTTCTGTGAGCCTGAACTGTCACACGGCTTTTTTGTTTGCCGGTCGCGCAGATAATAACAGGCCGGGGGTGCCATATTTGTCCGGTCAAGCATAAACGCGCCGTTTACACAATACTTATTACTATATTCTATATTCAATTCGACTGTTAAGGCGGGATAAGGTATCATAAATTGCGCAAATTCAGAAAAGCGTCAAGAAGAAAGGGACATGGACGCAGCCGCTTGGTAGAATAAAGTTATCATACCATTCACCAAGAAAGGGGCTGCGAACATGTCCGATA
>JBMNOT010000079.1:0-9092 GCA_050943225.1 Christensenellales bacterium
TAGGAAATCGCCCGGCTGCACGGCGTCGCCCACTTTAGCGACGGGGTGGAACTGCCATTTCTTATTGGTATCCAGCGCGCTGACCTGCACGCCGCGACTGATGCGGTCGCCCACCATGTCGCGTATCTTGTCCAGCGGGCGCTGGATGCCGTCGAATATCGATTCGATGAGGCCGGGCGCGAGATCCACCGACAGCGGTCTGCCTGTGGAATAGACGGGCTCGCCCGGTCCCAATCCGCTGGTTTCCTCGTACACCTGAATAGAGGCCAAGTCGCCGCGCAGCTCAATGATCTCGCCGATCAGCTTTTGCTCGCTGACCTGCACCACGTCGTACATTTCGCACTGGCCCATGCCGCTTGCCACGATAAGCGGACCGGAAACCTTGACTATTCTGCCTTCCATAAAAGTCGCTTCCCTCCTTGGCTGAAAGTGCTCTGTTTCAGCCAGTTAATGCTTTGCGGCGTTGCTTGCGCCGATGCGCTTCCCGCAATGGACGGGCAATGCGGACAAGCCCCGCAGCCCATGGATTTTCCTATGCCTGCTTCTTTCCGTAAAGAAGCGGGGTAGGCCTTAAGCGGCCGAAACTATTGCTCGTCTTCAAACAGTATGTCCGCGCCGATGGCTTTCTCCACGTTGCCGCGGATGTTTCTCATGCCCAGACCGGTGGTGCCGCGGTTGCCGGGGATCGGAATGATCGCGGGGAACGGCGACGTTTTGTACCGGTCGATCATTTCGGCGGCGGCCTCGGCAGCCTGCTCCGTCACGAATATGATCGCGTAACCACCGTTGGCGAGCTGGAATATTGTTTTGGAGACGTCATCGCCGGTGGCGGGGAATACGTCGATGCCCAGCGCCTTGAACCCGATGATGCTGTCTGAATCGCCCACTACACCGATTTTGTTCATGGCTTTCCTTTCATATCAATACAGCTCTTTGAGACGGCTGACCGCCACGTCCGTATCGACGCCGCCCAGCTTGGCCGTCATCACCAGCCGCACCGCCGCAGCCTCGCGCTGCTTGGCGATATAGTATCCCATCAGCGGGCCGATACCGAACATGTCGTGCTGCTGCTCCTTGAGCAGGCCGAGCAGGTAATCGTCCCGCGCTTTCTCCATCATGTAAAGGCTGCCCGTTTTGACGTAGTCCTCAAATGCAGGGGCCAGTATGTCATAATAGCTTCCCCTGGCCACTGCGGCCAGCACGCTTTCGTCCGGCAGGTCGTACGCTTCAAGAAGCGTGCGCTTGTCTATGCTGCCGCCGTGCGTGATCACGCGCTCGAAGCTCTCCTTCGGCAGGCCCGCCGCGCGCACGCGCAACAGCGCAATGATATTGTTGATGTCAAAAAACGCCGTGAAATAGGCATTGACCAGCGGGTTCTTCATCTTGGGGAGCAGCGCAGCGACTTCTTTGGCGTAAGCCCTGTCCAGCGCGATGCCGATGATGGAGGCGTCTGCCGCCACGGTGAACTGGCGGTCGATGTACTGCAGAGCTTCCTTCATCGCGTCGGGCAGGTCGTAGTAGTTGTTTTCGCTGACCGCGCGTCGCAGCGTCTCCACCGGGATGTTGCCCGGCAGCAGCGGGAAACTGTCCAGCGGCCTGTTCTGCATCAGCAGCTTGATGAGCACCTTCAGGTTGAAGTAGTCGCGCTCGGCGCGCATGATGCGGGTAAACACGTCGCTGGGCGAAAGCGCTTCCAGCAGCGCGTCCGTCTCCATAAGCTCCTTCTGGATCAGCTCCTCGAATGAGCAGCCCGCGCCGGAGCCGGCGGACTGGCCGTAGCCAAATTCCGCGAGCTGGCGCATCGCAGCGTCGTAATCTTTAGCCTCGATCAGACGGTTCAGCTTTTCTTTTGTGATCAGCTTATACTCAATCGCCTTAACCCTTGCGGAGGCGAAAGGATAGCTGCTGTTTGATTCAGACATGATTAACCCTATAACCCGTTATTCGAACAATACTGCGGCCACTTGCATTTCGGCCTGTTGCCACGCTTCGTCCATGAGCGCCCTGAGCGACACGTCGATCTCCATGCCGCCGTCGATATACACGAAGCCGCCGTCGATATCCCGGCGCTCCGGGAGCAGCTTGAGCTCGCCGCGGCCCACCGTTTTTTTCAGCTCCGCGTTGACGTCCGCCAAAAAAGCTTCATTCAGCCGCGTTTCGCCGGGGGAGACAGCGATGTCACCCGTGCCGGAAGGAGCGCATTCCAGCAGGCGCTTTTTCATCAGGGCGATGTAAGACTTATCGTCCAGCGTGCGCAGCCTGGTGAGCGCGGCCTCGCGCGCTTTCTGCATCATCTCCTGCTTGGCGGCTAATAGCTGCTTGCGGTATTCCAGGTCGTAAACGGCGGCCATGCGCTTTTTGTTCTCCGCGATGGCCTCATTCGCCATGCGCTCGATCTCCGCTTTGCGGCGCTCGATTTCGCGCAGCGTTTTATCGCGCAGCGCCTGCTTTTTGGCTTCCACATCTGCCCAGGCAGCTTCTGCATCCCGCTGGGCGTCGCTTAGTATTTTCTCGATCAGTTTTTCAGCACCCGGCATGAAATCAGCTCCTGTTAATCGATTCTGCCGAGCAGTACGATCAGCATGGAAACCAGCAGCGCGAACACGGCGTAGGTTTCCACCATGATGGCCATCGTGATGGCCTTGCCCTGCTCTTCAGGGCGTTTGCCGAGAAGCGCGATGCCTGCAACGGCCGTTTTGCCCTGCGAGATAGCCGAGGTTAAACCCACCAGGCCAACCGGAAGAGCTGCGAAGAAATATACCCAACCCTGAGCGGCGGAAACTGGCGAGCCGCCCACGATGCCGTTATTGAGCAGGATCAGGAACGAGACCAACAGGCCGTAGATGCCCTGCGTGCCTGGCAGCAGCTGCAGCACCAGAGCCTGGCCGAACTTGTCTGGATCTTCCGAGACGAGCCCTGCCGCAGCCCGGCCCGTGAGGCTGATGCCCTGGGCGGAACCAATGCCTGCAAGACCCACGGCCAGCGCCGCGCCGAAAGTGGATATGATTGTGCCGAAATATTCTCCAAAGAACTCCATAATATCCTCCTCTACCGGCTTAAAGCCGATGGTTTACTTATAAAGCCCGCCCCAAAGGGCGGTGTTGTCCGCTAACCTTCCAGCCGGTGATTTTTCACCAGAAACTGCAGCGGCCTGAACGGGCGCCCCCCTCCCTCGTAGAACTTGTTGAAGAACTCGATGTACTGCAGGCGAGCAGTATGCACGAAAGCGCCCAGCGCGTTGATCGCAATATTGAACGCGTGGCCAACTGTGAGTATGACGATGCCGAATATATAGCTCACCACATTGCCCATCAGCAGGCCGGCGATGGTATTGAACACCATCGCGATAACGTTGGTGGCAAGGCCCATGCCAAATATACGCGCGTATGACAGTATATCGCTGATGTAGCTGGTGACGCCGTAGAGGCTGGCCAGCCCGCCCGTCATCTTGCGGATAATGCCTTTTTTGCTGCGGCCCTGGGTGAACAGCAGTATCAGCGCGCCGGCAAGGGCGATGTATTGGCCGGCCTGTGCGACCGGGTCGCCCACCAGCAGCATGATGCCGCCGACGATTACCATGATCCACGAGAAGCGGTCGAATATCGCTGCCCAGAACTGGCCGCGCTTGATGTCCATGTACATGCCGATGCCGATGCCGACAATCATATGCACCACGCCGATGGCCAGGCACAGTATTAGCGAAGCCATCGCGCCGTCGCCTTCCAGCGGGTTGATGACCGCGGGGATACCGCTGATGCTGAACACCGCACCGTAGAACAGGCCCCAGAACACAGTGGAAATGCCGCATATCATCAGCACCGTGGTGATCATGTGGAACATGCCCGTCGGCTTTTTAATCTTAAGTACGGCGAACGCGCCCAGCGACAGTATTGCGCCGTAAGCGGCGTCGCCCAGCATCATGCCGAAAATGATGAAGTAGAAAACCGCCATCAGCAAATTGGGGTCGAAGCCGCGCGGCGACGGGTATGCGTACATGTTGGTCACCGCTTCGAAAGGCGTGACCAGCTTCGGGTTGTGCAGCGCGGTGGGCGGCGTTTCATCGTCCGCGGGCGGACGGAACGAAATGTAGGCTTCGGGCGCGGCTTTCAGCACTGCGTCCTCCACCTTTTGCTTGTCCTGCGCGATTACCCAGCCTTCCAGCACAAAGGTCGTGCCCGTTTCGCTGAGCCGTTCGAAGCATTTCTCGCGCGCGATTTCATTCAAGAGATAGTCTTCCAGCGCCTTGAGCACGCTTTTTTGGGCAGCAAGCTTCCTTGCGGAAGCTTCCAGCTCGGACGTTTCAGTTTCCAAGTGAGCGCGCTCTTTTTGGGCGTCTGCGATGATATCAGCCGGGGTTCCGGACAGCTCTTTTGTGTAGGCTTCGGCGAACCCAATATATTTGAGCTCTCCGACCAATGTTTCCTGCACGCTGCTCAGCATGACGACAAATATGGAGCGCAGATCGCGGGCGGCGCCCAGGTCTTCAAAATAGGCGGTTTCCGCATAATCCGCACGGATCTGGTCGTACTTTTCCAGGCTGTCGGCAGGGATGGTGCCCAGCAGGCTGAACGTATACCGGCCCGGGCCCACGATTTCCAGAGGGGCGTCGAAGGACGCGTAGGGCATGAGTGCAGCGACGCGGTTTTGCAGCCGCTGGCGCCGCGCCTTGAGCGCAGCCATGTCGTCCGCAAACGCCCGGATTTTGGCGATGAGCTCATCCGCTTCGGCAAAGCGGGATGGCATATTTTCCAGCTGCTCCCGCGTCATGGGGGGCTTGGGAGCAAGAAAAGATTGTTTGCTGTCGTCGTAGGGGCGGATGATCTCCAGCGCTTCGCGCACGGCGGTGAGACGCTCTTCCAACCGCGCCAGCGATTCCGGCGCACAGGCAAGCGTCAAGTCGGGCACGTTGCAGGAAATGACCTCGACCTTGCCCAGCTGCTGAAGGGTTTGCAGCAGCCGCTGCTTGCTGTCCGCATGAGCGATCAGCGTCATTTTTTCCATGGGAAGTAGCGCCATGTTATTTCAACACCTTCTCCAGACAGATCTGCACAGCCGCGTCCAGCCGCGCCGCGGCAGCGGCTTTTAAAGCGTCGCAACCCAACAGGCGCTGCGCCTGCTGCTTGTCCAGTGCGGCTTTGTCGGCCGCCCTGGCGATTTCCACCCGCTGGCTGGCCGCGTCACGCGCTGCGGCGAGCTCTTTCTCCATGATCTGGGCGTTTTCCTGCTCCGCCAGTTTGAGCGCGTCTTTAGCGGCTATAGCGGCCGTGCGCCTTATCTCCAGCGCCTTTTCCTCGGCGGCTTTGATTTCGGATAATACATCCATTGCCATGGTGATGCTTATCTCCTGTCTATTTGGTTCCGAAGAGGCGGTCGCCGGCGTCTCCCAGGCCGGGAATGATGTATCCGTGGTCGTTTAAGCATTCATCGACCGCCGCTATAAATATGTCGACATCGTCGTGTGCTTTCTGCACCGCGGCGATGCCTTCCGGCGCCGCGATGAGGCAGACCAGCTTGATGCTGGTGACGCCGTGTTTTTTAAGCAGCGTGATGGCGTCGCAGGCGCTGCCGCCCGTCGCGAGCATCGGGTCGAGTATGATGAGGTCTCTTTCCGCCGCGTCGGCGGGCAGCTTGCAGTAGTATTCCACCGGCTGCAGCGTTTCAGGATCGCGGTACAGCCCGATATGGCCCACCTTGGCAGCAGGCACCAGCGACAATATGCCGTTTACCATGCCGAGTCCGGCGCGCAGTATCGGGACGACGCCGATCGTTTTGCCGGATATCACCTTGGTTTTGGCCTTGGCAATCGGGGTTTCAATTTCTACCTCTTTGAGCGGAAGGTCGCGCGTGACTTCATAAGCCATCAGCATCGCGATCTCTTCCACCAGCTCTCGAAAATCCTTGGTGCCCGTGGATTTGTCACGGATCAGCGAGATCTTGTGCTGGATCAGCGGGTGATCCATGACGACAAGTTTCCCCATAGGTAAGCCTCCGTATTTTTTAATCAAATTAAATCACAACTTAATACCACCTTGCCGGCAGCGGGGCGCCTGGGCCTCACAATCCGCAAGGGGGTAAAACTGATAACACGAAAAGAGAAACGGCTTGTTTACCGCTTCTCCAGTGCTGCTATTTTGTTGATTCGGGCTACATGACGCGCCTCGCCGGAAAACTCTGTATTCAGGAATGCGTCCACCAGCTCCAGAGCCAGCCCTTCTCCCACTACACGGCCTCCCAGCGCCATGACGTTGGCGTCGTTGTGAAGCCGCGTGACCTTGGCGGAATAGACGTCGCCCAGCAGCGCGCAGCGGATGCCAGGGATCTTGTTGGCGGATATCGATATGCCGATGCCTGTACCGCAGATCAGTATGCCGAAATCGGCCTGCCCGCTGTGCACGGCTTCGCACACCGGAACAGCATAGTCCGGATAGTCGCAGGAGTCGCAGCTGTATGTGCCAAAATCAAGCATTTCTTTACCCTGCTCCTTGAGGTGGCAGATGATAATCTGCTTTAAATCAAATCCGCCGTGGTCGGCGCCGATTGCAATTGTCATGAAGCCAAATGCCCCTCCTGCCGCGTATTTAAGCTTTACCGAAAGGCCGAAATTTATCTTTTCTCAGCATACCAAACATGTCGGAATAAATCAACCTTAAAACAATGCTGCATGCGGCAAAAGGTTTGCAAAAAAGTGGACAAAATACTGTAATTGCTTTACATTTTCGGCCCCTGTGATTATACTATATACTGTTTCGGAATACTGTTTCGGACGGCGGAAAAATGCCGGGGAAACGGACGTGTGACAGAACAGGAGCGATGGTATTTTGAACGGCGTTTATGACATTGTGGTCAAAATAGGTTCGATGGCGCTGATCCGCCATGAGGACGGCGATATCGACTATAATATATTTTCCCGGCTTTCCAACGCGCTGCGGCCCGGCATGCTGCTGGTGAGCTCCGGCGCCACAGAGATAGGCCGCATCGATTATATTAAGCGCAACGGCCGGGAACTGATGGGCGACGTGGAGGACGTAAAGACGGACTATGCCGCGCAAGGCCAGTCGATACTGATGGAGAACTACCGCCGTTTTATCAGCCCCGCTTACTCGGTGAGGCAGGTGTTGGTGGAGCACAGCCATTTTAACGACGCCGAAAAGCGCGAGCATATTTTGAGGCTGCTGATGCGCGCGCCTGCTCAGAACGCCATCCCTATCATCAACTACAACGACCCGGTTTCCAGCGAGGAAAACCGCAAGATGGAGCTGAAGAAAATAGGCAGCAACGGGCAGGACGTGGTGGAATGCGTGGACAACGACGAGACCGCGGCTGTGATTGCCATGCTGGTGAAGGCGGAAAAGCTGGTGATACTGACATCGGTGGACGGCATCTATCAGGTGCCGGGCGACCCCTCAACGCTGATCCGCGAGATTTCCGGCCGCGACCCTGAAGAGCTGGAAGCGAATGTGGCAAAAGCCATCGCCTGCTGCGACGGCGCATCCCGCGCGGGGGCGGGCGGCGCGAGCGCCAAGCTTAAGTATTCGCTGGGGCCTGCCAAGGAGGGCACGTATGTCTACATCGCGCGGGCGACTTACAGCATCAGCGACATCCTTTCGGGCAAGGCGCCCAGCACGCACATCTATGTGAAGTCATGATATTGGCAAAGACCAACGGCGGGAAATGAAAAACATTTCCCGTTTTTGATTTGGGAAGGCGAAGCGCCTGTCCGCTTGTCCTGTAAGGCGCGGCGTGATACAATACCGGCGTGATGAACGATGAGCGGGAACGGCTGACATGCCACTTTTTTGTTGCGGCAGCGCTGCTGTTGTGCGCTTACATTGTGCTGTACGGCGTGATGGGGCAGGGGCCGCTGTCGCACAGCGTTTATGACGCGTACACGCGGCAGGCGGTAAGCTGGTGGGCTGGCCGCGCCGATTTGCCCGAGAACGTATCGTGGCTGGAAATCGCGGAGTACGGCGGGCGGTATTACGTGAGCTTTCCGCCGTTTCCTTCCGTTGTGCAGTTTGTGCTGGTGCCGTTTTTCGGCATGAACACGCCGGACAATCTGGTGAACACGCTGTTTGGTTTTGGCGCATTTGTGCTGGTCTACCGGTATCTTCGCCGGCGCGGCCAGAGCGGGCTGACTGCTGCGCTGATTGCGCTGCTGATGGTGCTGGGCTCCAACCTGTTTTACCTGTCCCTGACGGGATGGATGTGGTTTTCCGCTCAGACGCAGGCTTTTTTCTTTTCGGTGCTGGCCGTATACCTGATGGACAGCCCGAGAAAGGCGGCGTGGGCGTTCTCGTTCCTGTGCTTGGGCTTCGCGTTTGCGTGCCGCCCGTTCAATGTGGTGTATGCGCCGCTGCTCCTATATGTGCTGCATAAGAAGCTGGACGACGGGCGCGGCGCGGTGCGGACTTTAATGCGGTGCGTGCCGTATGTGCTGCCGCTGGCGGCGGTAGGCGCGCTGGCGGCTGCGTATAACTATATCCGCTTTGGCAACTTTCTGGAGTTCGGCCACAACTACCTGCCCGAGTTCCGCAGCGCGAAGCAGTTTTCGCTTTCTTATCTGCCCGCTAACTTCCTGGAGATATTGAAGCTGCCGGGCAGCGAGGCGACGTTCTGGCCGCAGTTCAACGGCACGCTGTTTTTTCTGGTGAACCCGGCTTGGGTGCTGATGGCTGTCAGCCTGTGCCGCGGGCGGTTCGGCCTGAAAAAGCTTGTTTACGTGCTGTGCTTGGCGGTGCACGTCGTGCTGACACTGTGCCACAAGACGATGGGCGGCTGGCAGTTCGGCGCGCGGTATATGGTGGACATGCTGCCGTTTATGCTGGTGGTCGTCGGCGATGACGAACGGTATCGCAAGCCGTCCCGCGCCGGTTCTGTGGCTGTGCCGGCCGTGCTGGCTGCCGTGGGCGTAATTGTGAACATCTGGGGCGCTTTGTGGTTTTACACGCAGACGCCGGCATGAGGAGAGCCGCATGTATTTGGAAACCCTGACACTGAAAAACTACAGAAGCTATGCGGCGCTGGGCGTGCGGTTTACCGACGGCGTCAACATACTGCAGGGCCGCAACGCCGCGGGCAAGACCAACGTGCTT
>JBMNOT010000080.1:0-9066 GCA_050943225.1 Christensenellales bacterium
CAGAACACGTCTTCCCAGAACTGCTTCACAGTTCCCGATATGATAGGGCCGCGCCATATCACCGGCTGGCGTTCGTCAGGCAGGAATAAATTGAGCGATACCGCCTTGATACCGTCCGCCTCCGCCGGTATGATGCCCAGCTCGCTCTGCGTCAGCTTGGCGTCCCTGATGCCCAAAAGCCGCGGTATGCTGGGGCCCGTAATGTCCGCATCCAGTATGCCGACGCTGTAACCAAGCGCTTTCTGCGCCCTGGCGAGCAGCACCGATACCGTGGATTTGCCCACGCCGCCTTTGCCGCTCATCACGCCGATCACGTTTTTCACGTCGTTATACGGATTGTTCTTGATGGTGCAGGTGTTCTGTGAGCTGCACGTTCCCCTGCTTGGGCAGTGTTCGCAATCGGCCATGGTTTTCTCCTCACAAATATTAATGATTTATAAGATTCTATGCCTGCGATATGGAAATGTCAACCGAAATAACGCAGCATGGCCGGGTGTGTTGGATATTGCGCCGAGGCGGCGAATCAAGTATGATGAATGAAGCTAAGGAAAAGCCGCGAATCCGCAAAGAACGCGTTTCAGGCTATTGCATATTTATTCAATGTAATGTATAATTATTTACAATAAATTTTGAGAGGTTACACGATGGAGAAAATGAAAGTGCTGTTGGCTTATTCGGGCGGGCTGGACACCTCGGTGATCATCCCGTGGCTGAAGGAGAGTTACGACTGCGAAGTGATCGCCATGGCGGCGGACGTCGGCCAGGGCGAAGAGCTTGAGCCGCTTCACGAAAAGGCGATCAAGAGCGGCGCCAGCAAGCTTTACATTGAAGACCTGAAGGAAGAGTTCGCCACCGATTTCATCTTCCCCACACTTAAAGCTGGCGCGGTGTACGAGAAGAAATACCTGCTGGGCACCTCGATGGCGCGGCCCGTCATCGCCAAGCGCCTGGTGGAAATCGCCCGCAGGGAAGGCTGCAGCGCCATCTGCCACGGCGCAACCGGCAAGGGCAACGACCAGGTGCGTTTTGAGCTGACCATTAAGGCTCTTGCGCCCGACATGCAGATCATAGCACCCTGGCGCATCTGGGATATCAAATCCCGCGAGGACGCCATCGCGTATTTGGAGAAGCGCGGCCTGCCTGTGCCGGTATCCAAAAAGCGCCCCTACAGCATGGACCGCAACCTGTGGCATTTGAGCCATGAGGGCAGCGATCTGGAAGACCCGTGGAACGAGCCGCAGGACGACCTGTATATGATCTGCACGCCGCCTGAGAAGACGCCGGATAAGCCCGCTTATGTGACGATCGGCTTTGAGAAGGGCATTCCGGTGTCGGTGGACGGCAAGAAGTTCTCACCCGTGGCGCTCATCGAGAAACTCAACGAGCTGGGCGCTCAGCACGGCGTCGGCATCGACGACATCGTGGAAAACCGCCTTGTGGGCATGAAATGCCGCGGCGTGTACGAGACTCCGGGCGGCACCATACTCTACGAGGCGCACCGTGCGCTGGAGTCGCTCACCATCGACCGCGATACGCTGCACTATAAGGAAGGCGTTGCGATTAAGTTTGCGGAAATGGTGTACTACGGCCAGTGGTATACCCCGCTGCGCGAGGCGCTGTCCGCGTTCGTGGACGCCACGCAGCAGACCGTGACGGGCGACGTGCGCGTCAAGCTGTATAAGGGTCGCTGCACCGCTGTGGGCATACAGTCGCCGTATTCGCTGTACAGCGAGGAATTCGCCACGTTCAGCCGCGACGAAGTGTACAACCAGAAAGACGCCGAGGGCTTCATCAACCTGTTCGGCCTGCCGATCAAGGTGAAAGCGCTGCTGGACCAGAAGAGGGAGCAAAAATGAGCAAAAAGATGTGGGGCGGGCGGTTTACCACCGAGACGGACTCTTTTGCTGCCGGCTTTCATTCGTCCATCTCATTTGACTGCCGCCTGGCCCGCGTCGATATTTTGGGCAGCATCGCCCATGCCCGCATGCTGGGCAAAACGGGCATCATCTCCGCAGAGGACAGCGAGAAAATCATCACAGGACTTCAGGGGATATTGGCGGACATCGACGCGGGCGCCGTCTCGTTCTCCGAGCAGGACGAGGACATTCACATGAACGTGGAACGGCTGCTGACCGAGCGCATCGGGGATGCAGGCAAGCGCCTGCACGCCGGCCGCAGCCGCAACGACCAGGTGGCGCTGGATGTGCGCATGTTCCTGCTGGAAGCCTGCGACAGCCTGACAGGGCTGTGCAAGGAACTGATGGGCGTGCTTGCGGACATCGCTTCGGACAACCTCAGCACCATCATGCCCGCCTATACGCACCTGCAGAAGGCGCAGCCCACCACGCTGGCGCATCACCTGATGGCGTACGCCGAGATGCTGCGGCGCGACTGCGTCCGCTTCGGCAACGCGCGTGCCGCCGCCAACATGATGCCGCTGGGTTCCGGCGCGCTGTGCGCCACGACGTACCCGCTGGACAGGCTCATGGTGGCACAGGAGCTGGGCTTTGAGGACATCACGCCCAACAGCATGGACGCCGTGGCGGACCGCGACTGCGTGCTGGACTTCATATACGCGTGCGCCGTCTGCGCGATGCACCTCTCCCGCTTGTCGGAGGAGATTGTGCTGTGGTCCACCGGCGAGTTCGGCTTCATCAGCTTAAGCGACGCGTACTCCACCGGCTCATCCATTATGCCGCAGAAAAAGAACCCGGACATGGCGGAGCTGATCCGCGGCAAAACAGGCCGGGTTTACGGCGACCTCATTGCGCTACTGACGGTGATGAAGGGCCTGCCACTCGCCTATAACAAGGACATGCAGGAAGACAAAGAGGCGCTGTTCGACGCCTACGACACGCTGGCAGCCTGCCTGCCGGTGATGGCCGGCATGCTGCGCACCGCCGAGTGGCGTAAAGACGCCATGCGCGCTGCCGCCGGGAGCGGGTTTACCAACGCCACGGACGCTGCGGACTATCTCGTAAGCAAGGGCCTCCCCTTCCGGGACGCGCACGAAGTGGTGGGAAAACTTGTTCTCTACTGCGAGCAGCACGGCAAGGCGCTCGGCGACCTCACGCTGGCGGAAATGAAGCAGATGTCGGAGCTCTTTTCCGAGGACGTGTACGACGCGCTGTCTCTGGAGTCCTGCGTGCAGCGGCGCGCGGTGCCGGGCGGCCCCAGCGTGCAGAGCGTGCAAAAGCACATCGACCGCATCCGTGAATTTATTGCGTAGAAATAGCTGATAACAACAAAGCCGGGCATCCTTTTCGGTACGTCCGGCTTTTTGTATGTCACAATAAAACCCGCGCGTTTTCTACCGCACCTGGCCGCTGCCCCGGATGATGTATTTATACGTCGTCAGCTCCTCCAGCCCCATGGGCCCGCGGGCGTGCAGCTTTTGCGTGCTGATGCCGATCTCCGCGCCGAAGCCGAACTCGCCGCCGTCCGTGAAGCGCGTGGATGCGTTGACATACACCGCCGCCGCGTCCACCTGCGCGAGGAACTTCTCTGCATTGGCGTAGTCCTTTGTCACGATAGCCTCCGAGTGCTTGGTGCCGTACTTGTTGATATGAGCGATCGCTTCGTCCACGCTGCCCACCACCTTCACGGCGAGTATATTGTCCAGAAACTCGGTGTAGTAATCCTCCTCCGTCGCTTCCTTCGCGTCGATGACGGCGCGTGTTTTCTCGCAGCCGCGCAGTTCCATATTGGACAACCGCGCCGCCATTTTGGGCAGGAATTCCGCCGCGACAGCTTCGTGCACCAGCAGCGTTTCCGCCGCGTTGCACACCGAAGGCCGGCTGGTCTTGGCGTTGTAGATAATCTCCATCGCCATATCAATGTCGGCGAATTCGTCGACGTACACGTGGCAGTTGCCCGTGCCCGTCTCGATGACTGGAACGGTCGCGTTTTTAACCACGCTCTGTATCAGCCCGGCGCCGCCGCGCGGTATCAGCACGTCGATCACGCCGTTTAAGCCCATCATGTAGGTGGCTGCCTCGCGGGATGTGTCGTCAATGAGCTGGATGGCGTCCGCCGGGAAACCGATCTTCTCAGCCGCCGCGCGCAGCACATTAACAATCGCGACATTGGAATGGATGGCATCACTGCCGCCGCGCAGCACCACCGCGTTGCCCGTTTTCAGGCACAGCCCCGCCGCGTCGGAAGTCACGTTGGGCCGCGCCTCGTATATGATGCCGACCACGCCCAAAGGCACTCGCTGTTTGCTGATGCTAAGCCCGTTGGGCCGCAGCGTGCCGTGGATGACTTCGCCCACAGGATCACGCAGCGCCGCCACTTCGCGCAGACCCTGCGCCATGCCCTGTATGCGCTGGTGCGAGAGCGACAGCCTGTCGATCATCGCGGTGGCTGTGCCCCTCTCCTTCGCCGCCGTTACGTCTTTTTCGTTGGCAGCGAGTATATCGTCCGCGTCTGCCACAAGCGCGTCCGCCATGGTTAGCAGCGCCCTGTTTTTTTCCTCCGCCCCCATGCAGGCCAGCAGCACCGAGGCGTGTTTGGCTTTCTGCGCCTTTTCCAGTACGTGCCTCATCGTATCCCTCCACCCATGTATTAGGGTTATTATAACATTGTTTGCATATGAAGTCACCAAGCAGTATAATACTGTGTCATGGAGGGTGCTGTATGACGCTGGACGGACTCACGCTGCATCTTATCGTAGAGGAACTCAAAGAACCGGTTATTGGCTGCAAGGTGGACAAGGTGCACCAGCCCCAGCCGGACACCGTGGTGCTGACGCTGCGCGCGCCCGGGAAAAACCCCAGGCTGCTGATCAGCGCGGGCGCCTCCAATTCGCGGCTGCACTTGACACAGCAAAAATATGCCAATCCCGCGTCGCCGCCAATGTTCTGCATGTTCCTGCGCAAGCATCTCACAGGCGCGAAGATTACGGACGTGCAGCAGGCGGGCCTTGAGCGCATCGTGCGCATCTCATTGGAGGCCAAAGACGAGTTAGGCCTGCCGCGTACGCTGACGCTGGTGGCCGAGCTGATGGGCAAGTATTCCAACGTCATACTGCTAAGCGATCAGGGCGTCATCATGGACAGCCTGCGCCATGTGTCGTCGGCGCAGAGCCGCGTCCGCAGCGTGTTCCCCGGCCTTAGTTACGAGGAGCCGCCATCCACCAAGCTGAATCCCCTGACCATCTCGCGGGCCACGCTGGCGGAGATGCTGGCTAAGCGCGGCAGGACGAAGATGAAAAGCTACTTGTCGCAGTTCCTTCAGGGCATTTCTTCACAGACGGCAAACGAGCTGCTGTGGCGCTATATACCGGAGGGTTACGAGGAGCACCCCCGTGAAGCCGAGCGGCTTGCCGACATCATACTCGATTTCTTTAAGGAATTATCCTCGCCCCGCCCCACGATGTACTTCCGCGACGGCGCGCCGTTCTTCTACGCGCCGCTGCATTATCGCAGCGTGGCGGCCGAGTCCACTCAGAGCTTTGATACCGCCAACGCGATGGTAGACGCGTACTATCACCGCCTGCGCGAAATCGAAGCGTTCACGCGCAAGCGGGATAATTTGATTAAGCTGACGCAAAAGCACATGGACAAGCTCGGCCAGACGCTGCAAAAACAGCTGGAAAGCCTGGAGCAGTCCAAAAAGGCCGAGCGCCATAAAATGCTGGGCGACATCATCACGGCCAACATATACCGCATCAGCCGCGGCCAGCGCACGCTCGTCGCGCAGGACTACGAGACGGACGAAGAAGTGGCCATCGAGCTGGACCCGCGCCTGTCCCCCGTCGCCAACGCCCAGCAGCACTACAAGCGCTACAACAAGCTGAAAGCCAGCCTGGATATCACCATAAGGCGCATGGCGGAAACAAAAAAAGAGCTTAGCTTTCTGGACAGCGTGCTGGTGTCTCTGGACGCATGCGAGACGCTCAATGAGCTCAGCGAAGTGGAATACGAGCTGGCGCGGGCCGGATACGCCCCGCAGGCCAAGGCCGCGCCGCAGAAATCCGCGCAGGCTCCTTCCCAGCCGCACCGGTTTGTCTCCTCGGACGGCTATGTGATACTCGCCGGCAAGAACAACCGGCAGAACGACCTGCTCACGATGAAAACCGCGGAGCCGGACGATATCTGGCTGCACACCAAGGACATCCCCGGCGCGCACGTGCTGATCACCGGCGCCAAGGGGCATGCGCCCGAAACCACGCTCTTGGAGGCGGCTTCCATCGCGGCGTATCTCAGCAAGGCAAAGAACAGCGGCAAGGTCGCGGTGGACTATGCGCTGCGCAAAAATGTGCGCAAACCCAGCGGCGCGCGGCCCGGCATGGTGATATACGAGAATTACCGGACCATACTGGCAAGCCCGAGCCGGGAAATTTTTGAACGCCTCGCCTCCCCGACAGGAAATGTCTAGCCTGCTCGCCCGGTATTAAGCTTTTGCAGTAAATAAAAAAGACCTGTGAAGGTCTTTTTTTCATGCACGAAGAAATCCGCTTATTTCCTGTCGATTTCCTGCTCCGGCATGTCGGAATCTTCCACCGTGGCGATAGCGCCCTTGGTGAACACCAGGCGGACCTTGTCGGGCAGCGCTTCGATGGTCACAAGGTCTTCCTTGACCGCCACGACTTTGCCGTATAAACCGCCGATGGTCTTGACCATCTTGCCGGGCTTTATGCTTTCCATCAGCTCCTGAAGCTGTTTCTTGCGTTTCCTCTGGGGTATAATCATCATGAGTATGATGACAGCGAATACACCGACCATCATCAATATCGAGGCAAGATTGCTATCCATATCTCTCCAATACCATCCTTCTCTTTTGAGTTCTTCGAGTACTAATAATATCCGACCGGCGGCTAATTATCAACAACTTTTTTATTTTAACCCTGATAGTTTGCAAAAAATTCATTTTTGAAGGCCAAAAAACGGTCTTCCTCAATCGCACGCCGGATTTCTTTCATAAACTGAACGGACGTGTGTATGTTGTGAATGGTAAGCAGCGTCGCGCCCAGTATCTCCCCCGCTTTGACGAGATGCCGGAGGTAGGCTCTCGTAAAGTGGCGGCAGGTATAGCAGGTGCACCCCTCTTCAATGGGGCCAAAATACCGCGCGTACTGCGCGTTGCGCACCACCAGCCGACCGGTGCGCGTCAGCGCTGTACCGTTGCGCGCCATGCGCGTCTGCAGCACGCAGTCGAACATGTCCACGCCGCGCGCCACGCCGTCCACAAAGCAGTCGAAGCTGCCCACGCCCATCAGATACCGTGGCTTGTTCTCGGACAGCAGCGGCACCGTTACGTCCAGCATTTCGTTCATCAGCGGCTTGGGCTCGCCCACCGACAGCCCGCCGATAGCGTTGCCCGGGAAACCCATCGAATCGATGACTTTGGCGCTCTCTTTGCGCAGGTCCGCGTATGTGCCGCCCTGCACGATGCCGAACAGCGCCTGGTCCTGCCGTGTCTTGGCGTCCTTGCAGCGCTGCGCCCAGCGGTGCGTCCGCTCCATCGCTGCGGCGACGTCGTCGTATTCCGCAGGCCACGGGCTGCACTCGTCGAACGCCATGATGATGTCCGCGCCCAGCGCCTCTTCGATTTCGATCGCTTTCTCCGGAGTCAGCATGTGCCGCGAGCCGTCCAGATGGGACGCAAACAACACGCCTTCCTCGGTGACCTTGCGCAGCGCGCCCAGCGAAAACACCTGGAACCCGCCGCTGTCGGTGAGTATCGGGCGGTCCCAGTTCATGAATTTGTGCAGCCCGCCCGCCTCGCGCACCAGCTCATGGCTCGGCCGCATATACAGATGGTACGTGTTGGCGAGCAGTATCTCGGCGCCCGCCTCCTTCACCTGGTCCGGCGTCAGCGCCTTCACCGTGGCCTGGGTGCCCACCGGCATGAATACCGGCGTTTTCACCTCGCCGTGCGGCGTTTTCAGCATGCCGGTGCGGCCCAGTGTATCCTTGCATTTTTTCTCTATCGTAAAGCTTATCGCCATCGTTCCTCCGCAAAGCCTATAATATCAGCATCGCGTCGCCGAAGCTGAAGAAGCGGTACCGCCTTTTCACCGCGTCCCTGTAAAGCGCCAGAGTTTCCTCACGCCCCGCAAACGCGCAGACCAGCATAATCAGCGTGGATTCGGGAAGGTGGAAATTGGTGATCAACGCGTCCACCGCCTTGAAGCGGTAGCCCGGCGTGATGAATATATCCGTTTCGCCGCTGCCCGCATGCACAATGCCCGACTCGTCGGACACCGATTCCAGCGTGCGCACACAGGTGGTGCCCACCGCTACAATGCGGCCGCCGCTTTGCCGCGCGGCGTTGATGGCTTCTGCGGCTTCTTCGGACACGTGGTAGTGCTCGCTGTGCATCACATGTTCTTCCACCGACTCCGCCTTCACCGGGCGGAAGGTTCCGAGGCCCACGTGCAGCGTCAGCCGCGCGATTGTGACCCCCATCGCCGCGATTTTATCCAGCAGCTCGGGCGTAAAATGCAATCCGGCTGTGGGTGCGGCGGCCGAGCCTTCCTCGCGCGCGTACACCGTCTGGTATCGCGACGGGTCGCTGAGCTTTTCTTGGATGTAAAGCGGAAGAGGCATTTCGCCGAGTTCTTCCAGTATCGCCTCGAACACGCCGTCGAACGAGAACCGGACCTCGGTGACGCCGTCTTCCTTTTTCTCCAGAATCGTAGCGAACAGCTTGTCCGAGAACTCCACATCATCGCCGGGCTTAAGCTTTCTGCCCGGCTTCATGATGATTTCCCACGTGTCCAGCGACAGCCGGCGCAGCAGCAAAAACTCCACCGCGCGCCGTGTTCCCTTTTTCACGCCGTACAGCCGCGCGGGAATCACCTTGGTGTCGTTGATGACCAAAACGTCCCCCGGGCGCAGGTATTCTACGATATCGGAAAATACGCGGTGCTCTGCTTCGTGTGTTTCCCGGTTGTACACCAGCAGCCGCGATGCGTCTCTTTTCTCCAAAGGCGTCTGGGCGATCAGCGATTCGTCCAGCTCGTAGTAAAAGTCACGGGTCTTCAATCATTCCTCCAGCAGGTCCATTTTGACCTGCTGCGATGCACTGGCGTTATACGGGCAGCCGAGGTGCGCGTAC
>JBMNOT010000081.1:0-9039 GCA_050943225.1 Christensenellales bacterium
GGCTCTCCTCCTCCGGCGAGCTGCAGGCATACCTTCTCAACAACAAAATCAGCCTGTTCCCGCAGATAGGCATTGTGGAGCGCTCGGATACGGCATGCGGCGCGCTGCTGGAGGGCAAGGTGATCGTGCTGATGGACGGCAGCCCGTGGGCGCTCGTCGTCGCGCCCAAGGTGTTCACGGAATACCTGTGGAGCTGCGACGATTTCTATATGAACAGGTTCATCGGCACATTCCAGCGCATACTGCGCATCATATCGCTCAACCTCGCGTTTATTGTGTCGTCGCTGTACGTGGCGGTGGTGTCGTACCACAGCGACGCGCTGCCCAGCGCGTATATGATAGCCATCGCGCAGGCGCGCGCCAACGTGCCGTTCAGCGCGATACTGGAGGTCCTTATTCATCGAGCTGATCGGAGAGATCATCCGGGAATCGCTGGTGCGCGTGCCCACCAAGATCGGTACGGCCATCGGCATCGTGGGCGCCATCATCATCGGTCAGGCGGCTGTGGCGGCTGGCGTGTTCAGTCCGCTCATACTCATCGTGATATCGCTGTCGCTGATATCGTCGTTCGTGCCCGCAGACTACACCATCATGGATCCGTTCCGCGTGCTCAAATACCTGCTGATACTGGCTACCGGCATGTTCGGCCTCTATGGCTTTACGCTGGTCATCATATTCGTGCTCGCCCAGCTGGTATCCACCAACCCGTTGGGTGCGCCGTATATGGCGCCGCTCGCGCCTTTTAACCTCAGGGATTTCTTTAAGTCCATCGTATATAGCAAGCCCCACACGCCGCGCCGGCCAGAATTTTTGAACACCAAAGACAACACGCGCAGCCCCACACCGCCAAAGCAGGGGGGCTCCTAACGGCAAATAAAAAAGCCCGGTAGGCTTGTACAGCCCCGCCGGGCATTTTAATTACAGGTTAGTTTACTTCATGTTCTCGCGGGCTTTTTTGACTTCGGCCACCAGCTGCCTGCCGATCTCGGTGATGGAAGCGTAGTCGCCCTTCTTCGCGCCGGCCGTAAGCGCGCCGCCCACGCCGACCGCCACAGCGCCCGCGCGTATCCATTCTCCCGCGTTTTCCACCGACACGCCGCCAGTGGGCATCATCTTAAGCTGCGGCATCGGCCCTCTGAATTCCTTGATGATGCGCGGCCCGAACAGAGCGCCCGGGAATATCTTGATGATGTCCGCGCCGGCCCGCATGCCTTCCACCGCTTCCTTGAGCGTCATCGCGCCCGGCATGCACGGCACGTTGTACGTGTTGCACAGCTTGACGGTATCCACGTCGAGGAACGGAGAAACCACATACTGAGCGCCTGCCAGTATCGCCGCGCGCGCCGTCTCGGAATCCAGCACGGTGCCTGCGCCGATGATGATGCCGTCGCCGCACTCCGCGGCCAGCGCCTTGATGATATCCAGCGCGCCCGGCACGGTAAACGTGATCTCGATGCCCACGATGCCGCTTTCCATGACCGCCTTGGCGATCTTCACGCCCTGCTCGGCGCTCTCTGCACGCACCACGGCAACCACGCCGCAGTCCGTCAGCCTTTTTATCACATCAAATTTGCTCATGGCAATCCTCCCGTAATCAGGTTAATTCACAACGTAGCGGCATTCTTTGCCCTGGAGCACGTCGATCAGGTTCTGCACCGCCATCCTGCCCATCGCGGCCACGGCCTCGTTGGTGTGCGCGCCCGCGTGCGGCGTCATCACCACATTATCAAGGCCCATCAGCGGCGAATCCTGCGGCGGCTCCACCTCAAACGCGTCCAGGCCCACGCCGCCCAGCTTGCCCGATTTCAGCGCCTCCGCCGCAGCGGCTTCATCGATAAGCCCGCCCCGCGCGGTGTTGATAATCAGCGCGCCCGGCTTCATCGCGGCAATCTGCGCCGCGCCGATCATGTGCCGGGTCTGCTCCGTCAGCGGCACGTGCAGCGATATCACATCCGAACGAGATATCAGCTCTTCCAGCGTCACCTGCCTGATGCCATGCTCCGCCGCGAACGCCGCGTCAAAGCACGGGTCGTAGGCGATCACATCCATCTCAAACGCCTTCGCGCGCACCGCCAGCTTTTTGCCGATCGCGCCGCACCCCACAATGCCCAGCGTCCGCCCGGCAAGCTCCATGCCGCTGGTGCGCGGCCAGCCGCCGCTTTTTACCGCCGCGTCCAGCTGCGGGATGTGCCGTGCCAGCGAGAGCATCAGCCCGAAGGCCAGCTCGCACACCGCCGTAGAGTTGGTGCCCGGCGTGTTGGTAACCACAATGCCCCGGGCGCGCGCCGCCGCGAGGTCCACGCGGTCCACACCCGCGCCGTAGCGCGATATCACTTTGAGCGACGCGGGCGCATCCGCCAGCACCTCCGCGGAGATGGTATCCAGCCCGGCGATGTAGCCGTCCACACCGGGCAGCAGCGCCGCCACTTCCTCGGCGGTCAGCGGCCGCGCATGGGGGTTATAGACAACCTCGTCGGCAAACGCCTCAAGCATCTCTTTGGCTTTGGCATTCACCGGCTTCAAAAACGAAGTTGGCGTAACCAGTATCTTCATCTCTTACTTCCACTTCGGGTTTTCGATAATGACCGGCTTACCGTCCTGCTCGACGATCAGCTTGCGGAAGCCCTTGGTTTCGATGGTGCCGTAATCGTGGCCGGCGTCCGCGCGGAAAGTGAACACCGTCACCAGCGGGGTGCTGCCGGTATTGATGCTGCGGTGCGCATAGCGCGGCGGCACGTACGCCATCATGCCGGGCTTCAAGGGCAGCGCACTCCAGTCGCCCTCAGAGCTCTCAATCAGCATGAAGCCCTCGCCCGAGATGCAGTAATAAGTCTCGGCTGTATCCAGAATGGTATGGAAATGCCCCTTGGTCATGAAATATTCGTTTCCCACCTTGCCGGGATACGTGATGCTGGAGCCGAACGCGAGATGCCCGTCGGTCTCGGGAGCACCCATCTCGTAGAACTCGTACACCATCGGGTCGCCGTTCTTGATGAGCTCTTCGGTGGCCGCTTCGTCCACATACATGCCGCGCATGCTGGAAACGTAGCGCTTGCTGGACACGGCTTCGCTCTTGGAAAGGCCGGTCTTCAGGTCGAAATCAATCGCAAAGCCCTGTACCCAGTTGAATTTTTCGCTGTTGGGGTTGATGTTGCTGCTCATATAAATATCCTCCTTTTAGGCCCTGAATTTCTGGGCGACTTTATCCAGCTCGTCGAAATACGGAGCGATGTCGATATGGAACACTTCGGCAATCACCTGCGTCCAGCCGTGCACAAAGTAAATCCAGCCGTCCTCCACATGCAGGTTCTGCTGCTCCTTCTGCGCCAGCGCCTGGTGCATGAACTTGAGGTCTCCGCGGTAGTTGATCTCCCAGACAAACGAATTCTTCGGGAGCACGGCGTTGTCGGTCAGCGGCGAACCGGGGCGGTCCTTGCCGAGGCCCGTCGCGTTGACGATCAGCGAACCCGGCTTTACCTTGCTCAGCACTTCGTCGTTCTGTTCCGGCTCAGGCGTCAGGTAATATTCAAACTTGATGCCGCCCGGATCCAGCTTGGTGAATATCCTCTCGATTTCGGTCAGCCTCGGCTGAGACCGGTTGGCAATGATGATCTTGCTCGGGTAGTTGCCCCTGAATTTCTCCTGCATCAGGTAGGCGCCCATGGCGATGGCGCTGCCGCCCGCGCCCATGATAAACACTTCGGCGCCGGTGTTCTTCCAGTAATCCTTGGGAATGAACGCTTCCATCGCAAGACCGGAGGTGATGGGGTCTTTCGCGTGGCCGCGCAGCTGGCCGTCCAGCTTGGAAATGGACGACAGCTCGCCGAACGCCTGCGCGTACGGGTCGAGATAGTCGAACATGTCCTTAGCCGCATTATAAAGGTCGATTTTGTGCGTGGTGACCAGCGCGCCCAGCGAAAGCGGGTCGTTCTTGATGAAGTCCACCACTTCGCGGTACACTTCGGGCTTTTCGTGGATGGCGATGTCGATGCCCTTCATCACGGCGTCGATGCCCAGAACCTTGGCCCATTCGGGGAAAACCTTCATGATTGAGGACTTCGTTGTGGTCACGCCGATGAAATACATGGTCGGCTGCTCAGCTTTGGTTAACTGCATGCTTCTTGACACTCCTTTATCGTTTGCTGATGAACTATTGGCTAAGCCCATCTTTGGATGCACCGCCCGCAGAAACGCTATTACTTGTTATTGATTCTATCTCTTTTCGCCTTTTAAGTCAATATGATATTGTCAATCTTTTCACAGTCTTTACTGATGTTTTTGTTCCCTTCGGACTGATGATTCCACTGAACCGCTCCAAGTATACCGGAGAATTAAAACCGCCCCAATATTAAAAAGGAAGCGCCAAACTAAAGCGCTTCCCCCACGTCATCATTTCTTATGTAGTCACCAGATGTTAGCCTTGAGAGAATTTAGCGTGTCAGCAGTTGCAGTTCGTGCCCGCAAACCCAAAGTTGTTGCCGCAGCAGCAGCAGAGCAGCAGGATGATAATGATGCACCAGCAGCTGTTAAAGCCGCCAAATCCGCCGACTCCGGTGTTGTCACAGCTGTTGAAGCCGCCAAAGCCGCCGCAGCAGCAGAGCAGCAGTATGATCAGCCAGCAACAATTACTGCCAAAGCCGCCGAATCCTCCGAATCCAGAACCCATATTCAGTCCTCCTCGTTTTTTTGATTGAAACGCTTTATAGAAAGCTAATCTATACTACGCAGTAGCCCTGGATTTGGTGCAAAATGCCGGGCGAGGCCAACAACCAGCCCTTTATCAGCGGCACGCCCTGTCATGTTGTATGTGCAAATCAAAAAACCGCCGGTGTTTTCCGACGGTATAAGCCATATTATATAACCTGCCGTGTTGCCGCTAAACTTTAGCCACCTCTACATGGACGCCTGCCTGCTCCAGCTCCGCGAGCATCTCCGGAGATATGCCGCTGTCGGTAATGAGGACATCCACCTGCGACAGCTCCGCAAATTTCACGAACGATGCCTTGCCCAGCTTGGAGCTGTCCGCCAGCAGTATCACCTCATCCCCCGCGGAAACCAGCGCCTCTTTCACCTGGGCCTGGTCGATATGGGGAGTGGTAATGCCGCGCATTAAGTGCACACCGTTGGCCGCCATAAAGCTGCGGTCCACGTTAAGCCCCCTGATCGCTTCCACCGCGATGGGGCCTACCGTGCTGTGAAAATTGCGGCGCACCATGCCGCCCGCGAGTATGGTGTCGATCTCCGAGAAACGCTCCAGATACATGGCGATCTGCAGGTCGTTGGTTACCACCTTAATGTTCTTGTTCGCAGCAATCGCCTTGACAAACTCAAACATCGTGGTGCCGGTATCCACCGCGATAACATCGCCGTCCTGCACATACTGGGCCGCTGCGCGGCCAATAGCCGCCTTCTTTTCTACGTTCTCGACTTCCTTCTGGTACGAGTTGAGCTCGAAGCTCGCCTTGCGGTTGCTGATGGCTCCGCCGTGCGTACGCTTGAGCAGCCCGGCAAACTCCAGCTCCCGGAGGTCGTTGCGGATGGTGGCGGGAGAAACGGAAAACCTTTTGCACAGCTCCGCTACTGTCGTTTTCACTTCCTTATTGATGATCTCGACGATCATGTGCTTGCGCTCTTCGGCGAATATGTTTTCATGCTGCTTCTTGCCCAACACACAACCCTTCTTCCTGACGCGCCGGAACACCCGGCTGCATTATTGCTAGTTATCGTTTGTTATCGTTTAATCATACAATTAGTATCCGTTGTTTGTCAATCAACACTTTGCGGCAGAGCTTTCCCGCAAAAAATTTCGGGCCTGTGCCTCATGAACAGGCCTGCCCCTAATTATTTTTTGAGCCGCCGTGCAGCTCATACATTAGAAGCGTTCTTATTTTCATCAAGGCCGGGCGGTTCTGCGGCCTCCCGCTGCCCGTGCCGCGCCGACATGGCATTGTAAGCTACCACAGCCGCCACCACGATAACCCCGCCCGCAACGGCAAACGGACCCGGCTTTTCGCCGGTCGCCAGCATTACCCACACCGGGCTTAAAAGCGGCTCGATAACGGCGATAAGCGACGCTGCCAACGGAGGCGTCATTTTGATGCCGATGCTGAACAGCACATAAGCAAGGCCCATTTGAAATACGCCCATCACAATGACGACAAGCCAGGGCACCAAATCCGCCGTTACATTGGTAACGATGAACGGGATACTGACAACGATATTGATGAGATAACCGAGCAGCGAGGCCTCCTCGGGCCGGGCGCCCGGCATCTTGTTGGCCAGGAACACGCCCGCAAACGTGACGCCGGAGAGCACCGCAAGGATATTGCCCAGTAGCGCATCCGCACGCAGCTGATCGATGAAGAACAGCATGACTCCCCAGAACACCACGGCAACCGCCGCGATATCCAGAGCTTTTGGCCGCTGCCGCAGCATCAGCGCAGACAGCAGTATCACGAATATCGGGGCCGTATACTGCAGCACGATGGCGTTGGCCGCAGTGGTCAGCTTGTTGGCGAACAAAAACAGCACCATCGTGATGGACAGCGACAACCCGCCCAGTACCACGGGTTTGGAAAAAGTGATTCGCGGGCGGCGCATAAAAACGGCCATCACCGTTGCGGCGAAGAATGAACGCAGGCCGATGATGGTCATCGCATTCCAGGGCACCAGCTTGATCAGCACGCCCGCGGTGCTCCACAATACGGCTGTCACGGCGATCAAAAGCGGCCCCTTGTATTTCGTGTGCATGTCATATCTCCCGGCTGTCAAATAAATACCGGTCAATTATAGCACACATCCCGGGTTGGGGCAACCAGCCTCGGTCAGACCTCACCCTCCGGCATGCCGCCTGCGGACGCGCTTGTATCTTCTGTCGGTTCGGGAGTCGACGTTGTGTCCGGCGCCTCTGAATTACCAGGCGCCTCTGTATCCTCTGTATTGCCCGGCGTTTCTGTGTTATCCGGATTATCCGGCATCACTGTATCACCCGGCGCTTTAGGATCCGGCGTCACAGGTTCCGGCTCACCCGGCTCGTCCTCATTGTCCTGTTGCTCTGTCTCCTTGTTCATTTTTTTGTTGCGCGGGTCATTCAGCACATAGCGGAGATCATGCTTCTTGTCGATGCCGATTTCCACCCCGAATATCTTTTTGACCAGGTCCGCCTTGGCCTTCTGGTCCAGCAGGTAATAGTAAACGCCGTAAGCGGTATGGTATTCGCCGGGCAGCGTATACTGGCCGATATTGTCCCAGTCGTTAAAACTCGCGCCGAACACGACCAGGGCGCAGATCTGCTCAAACGTCAGGTTGGTATATACCATGTCCGAAAGCGCCTGGTAGATTTTCGGCAGGTTTTTGATCTGCCCGGTCTGGGCAAGCTGCTTGAATATCGCAACCAGCATCCTGCGCTGGCGCGCCTGCCGGTCTGCGTCGGTGCCGTACCCCTTGCGCAAGCGCAGGTAATCCAGCACCTGTGTACCGTCCAGATGCTGAAGCCCCTTCTGATATATCTGCCCGCTGTCTCCTATGAAATCCACGTCGACGTCGTATTCCACGCCGCCCATGGCGTCTATCAGCGCTTTCAGGCCGTCCATGTCGACGCCAACATAATAAGGCACGGGAATGCCGCCGAATACGCCGCTGATGGTGTCGCACGCGTTCATAAAGCCGCTGTGGCACAGACCGCCGCCGAAATACGCTGCCGAATTCACCTTATACAGCTCGCCGGACGCTTTGGTCACCTTTACGTAGCTGTCCCGCGGCGTCGTGATCATGTCCACCTGTCCGGTGTTAAAATTGATGGTCACGAGCAGCATGGTATCGGTGCGGAAATCCTCCCGCTCCGTACCCATGCGCTCGGCGCTGGAATCCATGCCCAGCACGAGTATGTTAACGCGGCCCCGCATGAAATCCTTGTCCACGATCAGCTGAGGCTCCTCCTCGGCCTGCCCCGGCGGTGCGCCTGCGGCTTGGGTGGGCATGGGTGTGGGTTTTTTTTGAGGCAGCTCAAACACGATGCCTGGATTAATAACCGTGCGGTACACAAATATCCCGCATATAACCAGCAGCGCCGCCCCTAATACTGTTGCCGTAATGACGACAGCCTTTTTTTTGTTGCGGATCCACCACCGCTGTGCTCTGTCCGCCACGCGCGCCCTGAAGCCCTGTATATACATAATATTCCAACACCCCAATAAATAATTCGCTGTTAATTATATCACATGATTTTATTTGCGAATATTACTCTTTTTGTCTATATAAAAAAATCACTTCCCGCCGGCCCAGTCCCCCATGAAGATCATCTATAAAATACTTGTGGGCAAGGCAGGCTCAGATTGGCCCCCTAAAGTGCGCTTTCCGGAGCCTTTTAGCCCGTCGAGCCCGCACACCTGCTTCATTTCAAAAGCCTGCACCTTTTTGGGGAGCCCAGGTAATCTCATTCGGCCGAGAAACGAGAAACCGTATTAAACCGGTAGACCGGCAAAACCGCAGGTTTCTGCCATAAAAGGAGCCAGCTTGCTGCTGGCTCCTTGAAAAGTTTTTGTCGTGCAGTTAAGATGCACCGCCGGATTAATCAGTACTTGCCGAAATCGTTATCGTCAAGCGTGATCACAGGAGTACTTTTGGCCGCCGCGAGCTTCTTTGGCTCCGGGGCTGAGCTCAGTTCAGGCTTTGCGCTTTTTTCGACGTCTTTCAGCTTAAATTTCGCAACCATATCCTTCAGTCGCTCCGCCTGGCTGGAGAGCTCTTCCGCCGCCGCGGCCGCCTCTTCAGACGTCGCCGAGCTGGTCTGCACAACCTGCGACAGCTGTTCGATGCCGCGGTTCACCTGAGCAATCGCGCTGGCCTGCTCGTTGGATGCGCCTGCGATCTCGCCGACCAGCTGGGCCGCATTGTTGACGTAGTCCACGATGGACAGCAGCGCCTCCGCCGTCTCGTTGGCGATCTTCGTCCCCGCCTCGGTTTTGCTGATGGAGCCTTCAATAAGCTCGGTCGTCTCCTTGGCAGCGCCCGCGCTCCTGGCCGCCAGGTTGCGCACTT
>JBMNOT010000082.1:0-8803 GCA_050943225.1 Christensenellales bacterium
CGCTGTTTGGGCTCCGGTGACGGCATGGACCGCGTCAGGGTAAACGTGAACGTTGTGCCCTTGCCCTCCTCCGACTGCAGGCCTATGGTCTCGCCGTGCTGTGCGATGATGCGCTTGACGATGGACAGGCCAATGCCGGTACCCGGCGTCCCCTGGCTGTGTGATTTGTCCACCTTGAAGAAGCGCTCAAACACATAAGGCTGGTCTTCCGCCGGGATGCCGACGCCGGTGTCCGCGATGTTCACGTGCACCTTGTGCTCGGTGCAGAACGTCCATACCTTAATCTGCCCGCCCTCGCCGGTGAACTTGACGGCATTGTCAATCAGGTTGGTGATAACCTGCGAGATGCGGTCTTCGTCCGCCCAGACGTTGATTTTCTCCTCGCACAGGTCCACACTGACGTCGATGTGTTTCTCTTCGATGTGCTGTTCAAACATCAGCAGGCAGCGCCTGAGCAGCTCGTTGATGTCGAACTCGCTGTACACCATCGGGAACTTGCCGGACTCGATTTTGGCGAGGTTCAGCAGGTCTGAGATCAGAATGCTCATGCGCTTGGTCTCCGCCAGCACGATTTCTAAGTATTTTTCGCGGTCCTCAGGCTCGATCGTGCCGTCCAGCATGCCCTGAATAAAGCCCTGCACCGACGCCAAAGGCGTACGCAGCTCGTGCGAGACGTTGGCAATAAACGTGTTCCGAAGGCTGTCCTGCAGCTTGAGTTCCTCCGCCATCCGGTTGAATGCCACCGCCAGTTCGCCGATCTCGTCCCGCGTTGTGGGCTTCACGCGCCAGTCGTAATTGCCGCGCGCCAGTTCCATCGCTCCGAATGAGATGTCGTGAATGGGTTTGACGATATGGCGGGACAGCACGAACACCAGCGCAGTCGCAACTGCCGTGGTGAGCGCCAGCGGTAAAAACACCTGCCCGAACAGCGCGTTTATCCCCAAATCCTTCATCTCTTTGTGCACAATGATCGCGCCAACGTAATTGTTGTCCACCCTCAGCGGAACCGCCACCGTCACCACCGACCCCTTGAACATCCGGCTGTTGTCCGACGTTTGCCGAAACGAGTAGCCCTTTCTCGTGTAGTTGAGAATTTCCAACGTACCCTCATACGATAGACCCTCGTCCATGATGCTCTTTTGTTCCGGGTCGGCGATCATGTATATCTGCTGCAGCTTGCTGCTGACCAGCCAGATAACAGTATCCTCGCTTGCCGCCTTGTCGCAAAGCCGCTGACGAAAATCGTCGTTGCTCAGACGCGCATAGTAATTATCCGTGGCCCAGGCGCTAATTTCCTGCGCTCCGGCGATCATCCTGTCCATCTGCTTTTCCAGGTACTGGTTTTTGAGCATCTCAAAGAATATACCGCCCACCAGCGTAAACGATACCACAATAATCAATATGTAGACGGACAGCATCCGGGCGAACAACGATTTCCCCATGCTCTACCTGACCTCGAACTTATAACCCACGCCCCAGACGGTTTTGATCTCCCAGTTCGGCCCCTGGTCGTACAGCTTCTTGCGCAGGCGCTTGATGTGCACGTCCACCGTACGCGAATCCCCGAAGAACTCGAAATCCCATACGTGCTGCAGCAGCTGCTCGCGCGTAAACACTTTGTTGGGATGCGACGCCAGGAAGAACAGCAGCTCGATCTCCTTAGGCGGCATCTCCACGATCTCGCCCTTATACGTCACGGTGTAGTTGGATATGTCGATCATCAGATCGTCGTATTTGATCTGACGGTTTTCCTCCTCCTGCATGTTGGCGCGGCGCATCACCGCCTTGACCCGCGCAATGAACTCCTTGGGGTCAAAGGGCTTGACGATATAGTCGTCCGCACCCAGCTCCAGCCCCAGCACCTTGTCAATAGTCTCGCCCTTGGCTGTCAGCATAATGACCGGCACAACGCTAGACTTGCGTATCTCCTTTAAGACCTCCCAGCCGTCCTTGCGAGGCATCATGATGTCCAACACCACCAGCGACGGCGTGCTGCGCTCAAACGCCTCGATGCCCGCCTGGCCGTCGTAAGCCAAAGTCACCTTGTAGCCTTCCTTCTGCAGGTACAGCTTGATGACCTCGCAAATATTTTTATCGTCGTCTACGATCAGTATTTCCTTGGGCATTTAAGTCACCTCGTCATATGGGTGTTTTTGTTTATAACTGCATTATAGCCCACCAGGTGTCATCATACAAATACGCGTTTGTATGTGTTCACTGAATATTCATAATTCTTTCATACTTCAATCACTTCAATGCCGTTCCTTTTCAGCAGCGCTGTTGTGACTCCATCGCCGCTGCGCAGCGTACCGGTAAACGTGCCGTCATAAACGCGGCCGCAGCCGCACGACGGGCTTTTGGCCTTGAGGTACGCCCGCTGTGCGCCGCAGCGCTTCGCAATCTCCAGCGTGGCCTGCGCCCCGCGCAAAAACTCTGCCGTCCTGTCTTCGCCGTCCTCAGAGAGCACGCAAGCGCGCCCGTCCAGCACGTCCGCACCGTCGCCGCCCGATATTTCGGATGGGCAGCGCGGCGCCGGCAGACCAGCCAGGCACTCCGGGCAGACCAGCTTGATCAGCCCTTTTTTGTGCATTTCCACGATACGGTCGTTCGGCCGTGCTTCGCCGTCATAGCGGCATTTTACGCCCGCTAGGCATGCGCTCGCGATATCCATATGCTTCGTTCCGCCCCCCCACAAACTATTGGATAAATACATTACTTGATCGTAATCACCGTCACGCCGTCTTCGCCTTCGCCAAACTGGCCGGGCCGGAACGTTTTCACATGCGCGTGGGTGCGCAGATAATCCCGCAGCCCAGCGCGCAGTACGCCGGTGCCCTTGCCATGGATAATAACAACCTCATTAAGCCCAGCCAGAAATGCCGCGTCCAGGTAGCTGTCGGTTTCAAGAATAGCCTCGTCCAGCGTGCGGCCTCTCACGTCCAGCGACATGCCGGGCGATACCGTTGCCCGCGAGACGCGGCCCAGCTTTCTGACTTTCTTTTCCTCTTTTGCCGGGGTCACTTCGGAAAGCGGCAGCGTCAGCTTGATCGCGCCGGCTTGCACGTATACGCTGCCGTCGCGCGGCTCCTTGAGCACCGTCGCCGTGACGCCGGTGGTCAGAATCTTCACCGTATCGCCCACGCTGAGGTCCTCCGGACGGGTGCCGCTGTTCACAGAAGGCTTTGTGCGCAGTGCAGCCGATACCTGTTCGACCTTATTGTTCAGCGCACGGCGGGCCGCGTTGATCTCTTCCTGCCGCCCTTGCGCCGCCTTGAGTTCCGCGATTATCCGTTCCGCTTCGTCGCGCGCATCCTTCAATATCTCCAGCACCTTTTCGTTGGCGCGTTCCACCAGCTTTTGCGCTTTCTCCTGCGCTTTCTTTAGCTCGAGACCGCTCTTGTCGCGGATTGACTGCGCAGTACGGCGGTCCATTTCAGCCTGCTGCGCTTTTTTCTCCGCCAGCTCCTGCCGCCGCTGCGCCTCGCCGATCAGCTCTTCAAATTTGACAGCCTCTTCCGACATATGCTGGCGAGCGCGCTCGATGATGGACCCATCCAGCCCCAGCTTCCTGGATATCTCAAAAGCGTTGGATACGCCAGGCACGCCCATAATCAGCTCGTACGTGGGGCTCAGCGTCTTGAGCGAAAACGCCATGCACGCGTTCTGATAACTGCGGCTCGCCATCGCAAACGCCTTGATCTCGCTGTAATGAGTGGTTGCAAGAACAATGCACCGCCGCTGCTCCAGCGTCTCCAGTATCGCCATGGCCAGCGCCGCGCCTTCCGCAGGGTCGGTACCCGCTCCCAGCTCGTCCAGCAATACCAGCGATCTCTCGTTTGCCGCTTTCACGATGCGCGCAATGTTGGACATGTGAGACGAAAACGTGCTGAGGCTCTGCTCAATGCTCTGCTCGTCGCCGATGTCCGCGTATACCGCCGAAAACACGGGCAGCACCGTACCGCCCAAAGCGGGTATTAACAGCCCGCTCTGCGCCATCAGCGCCAGGAGACCGACCAGTTTGAGCGTCACCGTCTTGCCGCCGGTATTTGGGCCGGTGATAATAAGACCGGAATATCCGTCGTCGATGGCGAGCGACACCGGCACCACCTTATTGGGATCGATCAGCGGATGCCGGCCGTTTTTGATGATCACCCGGCGCTCGTCCGTGATATCGGGCGGGGACGCCTTCATCTCGGACGCCAGCGCCGCCTTGGCAAATATCACGTCCAGCGCGGTCAGCGCCTCCAAGTCCTCGGCAAGCTCCGATTGGATTTCCCGGCAGCGGTTGGAAAACATGCGCAGTATGCGGCTAACCTCCGCCGCTTCGGCAAGTTCCAGCTCGCGCAGGCGGTTGTTGGCCTCCACCACTTCCATCGGCTCAATAAACACTGTCTGGCCGCTGGCGGACTGGTCGTGCACCAGACCGCGGACGTGTCGCTTATGCTCCTGCTTGACGGGTACCACATACCGGCCGCCGCGCATTGTCACAATGGCGTCCTGAAGGTATTCTTTGAGGTGCGGCGAACGGATGATGCTGCTGAGTTTTTCGCGGATACCTTCGTTTTCCCGGATGATGCTGCGCCGGATGCGCTGCAGTTCGGGCGACGCGTTGTCCGCAAGCGCGTTTTCATTCAGTATGGCGCTGTCCAGCTCGGTCATCAGCCGCTCGTCATACTGCAGCCGGCTTGCATAATTCCACAGCAGCTGCGCGCCGCTGTCTTTGAGCCCATTACGCGCGCGTTTGGCGGCCTTCATCACGCCCAGCACGCGCAGCAGTTCGCCGCATCCGAGGTCTGCCCCCGCCTTCAGCCGCGCCAGTTCGGCTGAGATGTCCGAGAACCCGCACATGGGAAAGGATGCTGCGCGCATCATCACACTTTCCGCTTCCAGCGTTTCAGCCTGCAGCCGCTTTACCGCCGCCATGCTCGTTTTGGGCGCCAGCGACAGCGTCGCGGCCCTGCCGGGATCAGACAGCGTCTTGTCAGCCAGCCGTTCGCGTATCTTATCAAATTCCAGCTTTTTCAGTACCTTTGTGTCCATGTTGTCATCCTTTTCGGCTTTGCTTCCTTATGATACCACTATTGCTTTCATAATAAAAGATTTCGCTCCGTCGCGATCTGCCGGTTACCGTGCTGATTGGCGCGCTAATACTGTTGTTATATAATACCGATAGAATATAGTATCAGATCACACTGGCGGCCTTATTGGCGTATAACGGAAAGGCTTTTTCATGAACGAACCACAGCAGGACTTTTTGGACTATTATATGATACTTCAGGTGCATCCCAGCGCGGAGCCGGAGATCATCAAGAGCGCATATCGGCGTCTGGCGCAGATGTACCACCCGGATGTGTGCAAAGACCCGGAATCCCAAAAGAAAATGCAGCTCATCAACGAGGCCTATGCCGTCATTTCCGACGCGGCTCGGCGCAGGGCGTATCACCGCGTCTGGTTGATGAACCAGCGCAAAAGCAATCCAAAGACGGGTGCCGAGCCGCCTGAGAGTGAATCGCGCCAGGTGTTAGACGAATACTTCCGCTGCCTGCTGCAGGAGAACTGGGCCATGGCATACCGAAAACTGTCCGCCAAGGACCGGAGCCTGATACCTTTGACCGACTTCTGCGAGTGGAAGGAAGCGGTCAAGGCGCTCTATCAGATGGGCGCATATGTCATCAAGTTTTTCCGCTCCTACGAGCACTGCGTGGTGGACGACGACGAATACGAGCGCGTGGACGCATATTCCGTCATCGTGACAGACCGCGATAACCGCACCGGCCGGGTCAGCGAGGAAGCGTATACGAAATACGTCGTGTGGGAACAGAATACCTGGCGCGTGCGGCTGGGCTATCAGCAGCTCAGGCCCATTATCTACAAGCTGCGGTATCTCGCGACGCAGGCGCCGGAAATAGACGCCAACCGACTTTATACCGATGCCCTGCTGAAGCAGGACAGGCTGACCGGCTTTTTAAGCCGCTACGGCCTGCTGGAGCGCATAGATCAGGAAATCGCCCGCGCGAAACGGTTCCGCAATGTCTTTACGCTGACAGTGCTCACCATCCGGCCTTTGGGCAGCCAGCCCGGCGTCAACGTTTCCGATTACCAGTCCATGTGTCTGGCGGACGCCGCAGCGCAGCTGAAAAAGACGGTGCGCACCGTGGACATTGCGGCGCGGTTTTCCGAGCAGCGCTTGGCCGTGCTAATGGTGCAGACGGGTGCGCAGGCGGCCAACAGAGCGCTGGTGCGTTTTCTACTGCAGATCAAGCCGAGCGAGGGCCTTGCGTACCGGGTGAGCGGCAGCATCACCGCCTATCAGGGCGAATCCGCGGAGGATTTGATGCTGCGCGCGGAGCACGACGCCCGCACGCAGGTGGTGGTCGGTAAGAACAACGTCCGCAAATACCACTTCTCGCTGGACGACCAGCAGGTATAAAAGTATTGTGAGAATGCAACAGGGTTCCGGCAACAAACCGGAACCCTGTTTATTAATGCATATTGGTTTACTGGAACAGGCTGATCAGGTTGGTGTTGACGAACACCCCTGCAAACACGATGGCAACCATCGAGAGCAGCTTGATGAGTATGTTGATGGACGGGCCGGACGTATCCTTGAACGGATCGCCTACGGTATCGCCCACAACAGCCGCCTTGTGCGCGTCGCTGCCCTTGCCGCCAATGTTGCCGGCTTCGATATACTTCTTGGCATTGTCCCAGGCGCCGCCCGAGTTCGCCATCATGATAGCCAGTATAAAGCCGGAAACCGTCGCGCCTGCCAGCATCGCCGCCACAGCGTAAGGCCCTAAAATCAGGCCGACAAGAATGGGCGACATGATGCCAGTCAGCGCCGGCAGTATCATCTCTTTCTGCGCCGCACGCGTGCAGATATCCACGCACCTCGCATAATCCGGCTCTGCCGTGCCTTCCATCAGGCCGGCGATTTCGCGGAACTGGCGCCGCACTTCCACCACGATGCCCTGAGCGGCACGGCCCACCGCGTTCATCGTCATCGACGAGAACAGGAACGGCAGCATGCCGCCGATAAACAGTCCAATCAGTGTCTCGGGCTGCAGTATGTCAATCGCAAACTTAAAGTCGGGCCGTATCAGCTGAACCTCGTTCAGGAAGGAGGCCAATAGCGCAAGCGCCGTCAGCGCAGCGGAACCAATCGCAAATCCCTTGCCAGTGGCTGCTGTGGTGTTGCCCAGAGAATCCAGCGCGTCGGTACGCTCGCGTACCTCAGGAGGCATATGGCTCATTTCCGCAATGCCGCCTGCGTTGTCCGCCACCGGGCCATATGCGTCGGTCGCGAGCGTGATGCCCAATGTGGACAGCATGCCCACCGCCGAGAGGCCAATGCCGTAGAGGCCCATATTGAAGTTGGCTGCGCCGCCCGAAGCGAAGAACGACACGAGCACTGATACGCCGATGATCAAAATGGGCAGCATCGTAGATTTCATGCCGAGAGACATGCCGCCGATAATAACAGTGGCCGGGCCGGTCTTGGCGGAATCCGCAACGCCCTGCGTGGGCTTATATGTATCCGAAGTATAGTATTCTGTGAAGAAACCAATGAGTATTCCCGCTAGCAGGCCGGACAGTATTGCAAAGAACACGCCAATCTTATCCGCGCCCAAACCGAAGTAGATAAGCAGGAATGCGACAATCACGATCAGTATCGAACTGATATACACACCGCGCCGTAGGGCGGAGAGCAGCACCTTCTGCTCTGCTTTCTCGCCCGAACGGACGAAGAACGTGCCGATAATAGACGCAACTATGCCGATAGCCGCCATCACCATAGGTATCATCACGCCGATCTGCAGGCCTGCCGCCACAGCGAGGGAAGCGGTGGATACGATGGAACCGACGTAAGACTCATAGAGGTCCGCGCCCATGCCGGCCACGTCGCCCACGTTATCGCCGACGTTGTCCGCAATAACCGCGGGGTTGCGCGGGTCATCTTCAGGGATACCGGCTTCCACTTTGCCCACAAGATCCGCACCGACGTCCGCAGCTTTGGTAAATATGCCGCCGCCCACACGCGCAAACAGCGCCATCGACGACGCGCCCATACCAAAGGTCAGCATGGCGGAAGTGATCTGCTGAATGCCGTCCATAGTACTGGGGTCAAACCAGATCTGCAGCAGATAATACCAGATGGAGAGGTCCAACAGCCCCAGGCCCACCACGGTGAAGCCCATGACACCGCCCGATGAGAACGCGACGCGCAGGCCCTTGTTGAGGCTCTGGCTGGCCGCATAGGCGGTACGCGCGTTGGATGACGTCGCGATGTTCATGCCGATATAGCCGGACAGGCCGGAGAAAAAGCCACCGGTCAGGAAGGCAAACGGCACGAAACTGTTCACGAAGCCAAAGAACGACAGTACAAGCAGAATGACAAACATACCGGCAAAGAATATGCCGACCCCCGTGTACTGGCGTTTCAGATAGGCTTTGGCGCCTTTCTTGATCGCTTCGGAGATTTTTGTCATCAGCTCTGTGCCTGTAGAAAAGCTCTTTATGCGGAAAGCCAGGAAGGCCGCAAAGAGCAACGACAGCACCGCGCCAATGGGCGCGAGAATCATGAGTTGCATAATACCTCCTTAGAATATTTTATATTACATCAGTCTATAAACGGTGGCCCGTTTATAATCGGTTCTACCCGGAGCGAAAAACAATTCTACCCCATCTTAATCATTCTTTCATATTATACCGTGTTTCTTGCGATATGGAAGTGCCTTTCTTAACGAATATTTTTATTTTTTTCACAAAAAATTACGCTGTTCTCCTTTTTGCTCACTAATAA
>JBMNOT010000084.1:0-8480 GCA_050943225.1 Christensenellales bacterium
TATTAAACCAGCTGTTCGCCGTTATGGTACACGGCAAGCACCTCAGTGCCGCTGCCCGCATGTTTTTTCCGAAAAGCTTCGGTGTCCGCAAAGTCCACAAAGTGGATCGGAACAAAAAACCGCGGCTGCATCACCTCAACGAACTTGTCGGCTCCTTCGTCGTAATCGCGGCCCATACGCTTGTCCACAGGGAAAAAGGCGTAATCGATATGCGCCACCTTATCCCGCAGGTATCTTATTTCCCGGTCGAAACACTTGTGCATCACCCGTGTGTAGCGCTCGTGGCCGTCGTCCTTCCAGTGCCAGTCGTTAAGGTCGCCCGCATGGAAGAAACTTTTGCCCTCGCATTCGACATAAAAGCTGCCGCCCATGTCGGTGGAGCCAAACTCCCGCACATGGATATAGCCGTCGTCAAATTCCCGCCCGCGGGACAAAAACACCGTACCCTTTGGCACGTTCTCTGCAGAAATCGTATCGTCCAATATATAAGTCACCGGCACTCCGGCGTCCGCCCAGTCGAATATGCGGCGGTCGAAATGGTCATCGTGCGCATGCGACGCAAACACGTAGGCGCGCCCCGCCGCCCGTATGTCTTCCATGCTCACATGGCCGTCGGGTATGCCTTTCCCCTGCGCGAAGCAGTAGTAATCGAACACCAGGAGCGATTCGTCCAGCGCCACGCACACGGCGCTGTGGTGAAGATAATAAATACGCATATTGCCTGCCTTTTCCTTTTAATAACTTTATTGTATCACAAGACTTTCACTGTGCACAGTATAAGCGTGCCGTTACTATAAGTGCTGCGCCGTGCCGTTCTTCTGACGGTAAAGGCTGCCCAGGGTGACATTCACGCCCCTCTGCAGCATGCCGTTTAATATGTCGCGCTCGCTGAGCTCGCCGAGCACGTCCATGTTGCTGTCCAGCACTGTCACGATGTTGTATTTGCCCGTTTCAAACTCGCGCATGATAACGCGTACCGACTGCGACTGCAGCGCAGCAAAGCGGTTGATATGCATCGTCTTGCGTTTGTCCAGCGCCTCCCGCTTGCCGGCGAGGTCGCGTATCAGCGTGTACGGCGCGCCCCTCAGTTCCTTGACGGCAGCCAGGCAGAGGAAAAAGCCCATGATGAAAAAGCTGACGTTCAGCACGCTTTCTATTGCCGTCCATATGCCCAGCCCCACGATGACTGCGGCGAAGAATATGCCGCCCACCGCCATCAGCCGCGTCGCGCGCTTATACCCCATGAACGGCGCGAACGCCGCCCGGGCGATGCGCCCGCCGTCCAGCGGCAGCGCTGGCAGCAGGTTCACAGCAGCCAGCGCCAGGTTGGACGTAATGATGCGGTCTTTCACGGCGATGGGAAAAGCGTATTTATCCACAAAAAAAATGGCGCAGGCCAGCGCCATGTTCGCCAGGGGGCCGGCCGCCGCCACCATGATCTCCTTCACGCGCGATACCGCAAAGCATTCCATTTTGGCAGCGCAGCCGAACGGAAACAGCTCCATCTCCGTCACCATCATGCCCAGCGCCGCCGACGCCAATACATGGGCCCACTCATGCACCAGCACGGCGGGCACGTAATACAGCAGCACATCCCCCCGGCCCAGTACAAACAGCAGCACCACCGCAGGGATGAGCAGCAGATTGATTTTAACCTTTCCGCCAAACAGGCGCAGCGATTTCATGGCCTTTAATGCTGCACCGCCAAGAGCTGTTGTTCAATATACGCGATGGGGTCGATATATTCTTCGCCTTCCTTCATCTCCACATAGAGATAGCCGCCCAGCATTTTACCCACCGTCTGCCCCGCTTCCACGATATCATCCACCTGCACCACGGGGTCGATATTATAGTAAGTCACCGTTTCGCCGGTATCCAGCACTGTCACCACATAGCCGGCGCCGCCGATCTCGCCCACTGCCGTCACCGTGCTCCGTGCGATGGATCTCACGCTGCCCGAGGCCTCGATGCGCACGCCTTTCGACCCGGCCTTGCCGAATTCCATCACAATGTCGCCGCTTGCCGGATACACAACGGACGGCTGACCCGGCTGCTCGCTGAACACCGCTTCCACCTCATCCAGCGTCTGCACAAACTTGAGCCGGCCGATATCCTTGTCGATGTCGAACTCATGGGTCACCACCCGGTTCAGCGTGTCCGTGACGCCGCCGCTGCCCGGCGTCTCCACGGTGCTGACCACCAGCAAAGCGATGGCTATCGCGGCGCAGATGCCGGTTTTGATGAGCAGCTTCCTGTACGCCGGGTCCACATCATCGCCCAATGCCTTGCCGGCCGCTCTGCCCTTCCGGCGCACCAGGCGGAATGCACGGTCCCGCCAGGATGCCTTCCCTGCTGCCCGGGCCACACCGTCTTTTGGCCGGTATGAACCGCTTCCCGAAGGATATATGGTAAACCCCTCTATCTCCAGCTTTGGCAGGCTCTGCTTTTCCATCGTTCTCGCCTCCATATATTTGGTTTTCTATATATATGGCGAAAAAAAGCGGTTCATTCTTCGAATAATGGACGAATCTCCGCATATCCCGGAGTATTTTGTCCGTTTTCGGCAATACAGGCTGCAGTCCGGTACGCCGAGAATAAAAAGGGTATCCCCTGAAAACTCAAAGGACATGACAACCTGGGCCAGCGCATTTTTGGCTTGCAAATCCGGTTGCGCAATATATAATAGTCTTTAAAGATTACGAATTTGTTACAACGGTTCGCTCTTAACCGAAAGGACATTTATGCATCCCGTATTAACTCGTATATTGCGGCCGGTCGTCAAAGCCCTTTACCGGCTGATCCTCAAGGCGAAACGATTGATACGCAGGCAGCGCAGGCGCCGTACCCGTCAAACCGCGCCGCGGTTGCGCGAGCAGGCTGCTGCTGTCCGTATCAGTCCGGCTGTGCCTGCCGTTTCGGGTGCCAGCCCGGCCGCTGCGCCCGGATGGTCAGTCCGGAGCCTGTGGCTGCGCGTCTGCGCCTTCTTCAGCGAAAAAGGCTGGTGGAAAAGGTGGCCCGCGCTTGCGGGCATGGCCGTATTAGCGGCGGCTGTTGCTGTCGTGCTGATGCTGGCGCTGCCCGGCGCGGCTGCCAGTGGTGCAGTGCCGCCCGGCGGCGCTTACGCCGCTCTGGTCAACGTTCTGCCGGAAGCCACGCCTTCCGCGAGCCCTGAGCCTTCACCCAGCGCCATCCCGACGCTGCCTTCTGATCCTGTGAAAACGGTCACCGCATCTTCGGAGCCCGTGCCCACCCCTGAGCCCACTCCGCCCCCGCCCCAGCCCGGCATGCACGACGAACGCGTGATCGAGATCCAATCGCGGCTGATGGAGCTGGGCTATATGGACAACGACGAACCGACGGATTATTACGGCAGCGCCACCAAATATGCGCTGCAGCTGTTCCAGCGCAAGCATAAGCTCAGCGTAGACGGGCTTATCGGCGAGCAGACATGGGCTGCGCTGTTTTCCAAGGAAGCCCAGCCGTATACCGTCAAGCTGGGGGATCGCGGTACCGACGTCAAGGAAATCCAGCAGCGCCTGAAGGAGCTGAAATATTTCTCCGGCAGCATCACCGGCGAGTTCGGCGAAAAGACCGAAGCCGCAGTCAAGGCGTTCCAGAAGCGCAACGGCCTGACTGTGGACGGCAACGTCGGCGAGCACACGCGGGATGCGCTGTTCTCCGAAGACGCCAAGCCGGCCAAGAGCAGCAGCGGAAGCGGAAGCAGCAGCGGTGGCAGCAACAGCGGAAGCAGCGGCGGCAAGAGCGGCGGCAGCAGCAAAAAAACCGGCTCGCCGGCCACCAAGGATCCGGATGCCGCCAAAGTGGACGCCCTGATCGCGTTTGCGCAAACCCTGCTGGGCAAGGAATATACGCGAGGCGGCAAGGGGCCCGATGCATTCGACTGCTCCGGCTTCGTATATTACTGCCTCAACAATTCAGGCGCCAAGAGCATCAAATACATGACGTCCGGCACCTGGGCCAAGAGCAGTTACGACCGCGTGGACAGCATCAGCGACTTAAAACCCGGCGACATCATCTGCTTCAAAGGCCACGTGGCCATCTACATGGGCGGCGGCCAGATGATCCATGCCTCGTCCAGCGCCGACAAGGTGGTCATCGGAAGCGCCACCGGCTCCTGGGCAAAAAGAAACTTTATCTGCGGTAGAAGAGTGGTCTATTAAAACGTTTGGAATATGCGCAAAAACGCCCCGCTTAAATCCGAGCAGGGCGTTTTATTCTGTTTGGAATTATGCCATATTGCGCGTCACGACAGCTTGGTGCCGCATTTGGAGCAGAAGGCGCTTCCCGGCGGATTGGCATTGCCGCACTGCGCACAGCGAACTTCGCCCGCACCCTGCGGCTGCTGGGGCGGCGGATACGGCGGTGGATATGCGCCGGTCTGCCCGTAATTTGCGCTCGGTCCATAGGGCGCCGCTCCAGGATAAGGCGGCGGATATTTCTGCTGGTATGCCTCAGACCCCGGCTTCGGGTCCAGGCACAGCGCCACAATCAGCCCGATCAGGAAGAAAAAGAACCCCAGCACCCAGAAGCCCCCGTAGCTGTAGCCTTTCTTTCCGGCTATGGTCGCCGGGATAAACGCAAGGCCCACCGCGGCTCCCAGACAGATTAACCACACCAGTACGCCAATGCCCGAATAATAGTAATCCATAATACGGCCCCTTTCCATATATTTTGTATATTATAACATTTCATACATGTATATGGAACTGCCCGCCAAAATATTTTGAAACTAAAAAGGCTTCACCAGATATCTTGGCGAAGCCCGTAATTGTTTTGTTATATTATCCGAACCGCTTGACGTTCGCTTTCTTGACCGCTTCCACGATGCGCTGTATCGCCTCGTCAACGGTCAGCTCCTCCGCCTTGCCTGCACGGCGCTGCTTGTATTCCACCACGCCTTCCGCAGCCTGCCGGCCCACGTTGATGCGGTGCGGTATGCCGATCAGGTCTGCGTCCTTAAACTTCACGCCGGCGCGCTCGTCGCGGTCGTCAATCAGCGTCTCGATGCCCGCTTCGCAGAGTTTTTGGTAAACTTGCTCAGCCAATTCCCTCTGCGCGTCGTTGGCGATGGACACCGGCACCACGATCGCGCTGTAAGGCGCCACGCTGTCCGGCCAGATGATGCCGTCTTCGTCCTGCGATTGCTCTATGATCGCCTGCATCGTGCGGTTGAGGCCGATACCGTAGCTGCCCATCACGCACGGCTTCTGCTGCGCGTCCTGGTCCAGATACATGCACCCCATCGCCACGCTGTATTTGGTCCCCAGCTTGAATATATGGCCCACCTCAATGGTCTTGGCAAGCTCTGCCTTTGCACCGCACACCGGGCAGGGGTCGCCGTGCTCAATCAGGCGGATGTCCGCCACATCGTCCGCCGTGAAGTCGCGGCCGTAGTTGATATTGATGAAGTGGTAATCCGTCTCGTTCGCGCCTACCAGGAAGTTGCTCATCAGCGGCACTTCCTTGTCGGCGATGATGCGCTTGACCTTTTTGAGGCCGATGGGCCCCGCAAAGCCGACCTCCGCGCCCGTCGCTTCGCGCACGTCCGCCGGGCTCGCGAGATCGAGGTTGGTGCACTTCAGGAAGTTCTTGAGCTTGGTCTCGTTGATCTCCCGGTCGCCCCTAATCATCGCAGCGACAATCTCGCCGTCCGCCACATACAGCAGCGTCTTGGCGAATTTTTCCGCCGTCAGGCCGAAAAAGCCCACCAGCTCCGCGATGGTTCCCACATTGGGCGTGTGCACCTTCTCCACTGCCTTCATTTCTTCCTCCGCAGTCGCCACAGGGTCCGGACAGGCCGCCAGTTCGGCGTTGGCTGCATAGCCGCACGTCGGGCAGGATATGATGGTGTCGTCGCCGATGTCGGATTTCACCATAAACTCCTGCGAGCCGGAGCCGCCCATCGCGCCGGTATCCGCCTGCACGACCACATAATTAAGGCCGCACCGGTCGAACACCTTGCAGTATGCGTCGTACATCTTGTCATACGACTCATCCAAGCCAGCCTCGTCCACGTCGAACGAATAGGCGTCCTTCATCACGAACTCGCGGCAGCGAATCATGCCGAAGCGCGGCCGCCGCTCGTCGCGATATTTGGTCTGTATCTGATAAACCGTCCGCGGCATGGCTTTGTACGACTGCAACTCCTGGCGCAGCACATGCGCGAATATCTCCTCATGCGTGGGCCCCAGGCAAAAATCGCGGCCGTTGCGGTCTTTGAACTTGACCATCTCGGTACCAAACACGTCCCACCGGCCCGACTGCTGGTAATATTCCGCCGGCAGAAACGCGGACATGACAAGCTCCTGCGCACCCGCCGCGTCCATCTCCTCACGGATAATATTCTCAATTTTCTTAAATACCCTAAATCCCAGCGGCATCAGCGCATACACGCCCGCCGCCAGACGGCGGATCATCCCCGCTTTCAGCAGCAGCACATGACTTTCCGCCTCAGCTTCTGAAGGCACTTCTCTCTGTGTCGAGAAGAGTAGCTGTGACATTCTCATAAACAAAAAACTCCTTCAATCCTATATACTCGCAAAGTATATCACAATCGAAGGAGCTATACAATAAAGTTGCGGCCCGCAGACTGATTTATAACCCCGATTTTAATGCGGCTTACGCTTTTTTGGGGCTGCGGCAGACGGTTTGCGCTGCTGATAACCGGCTTTGAGCCTTTTCACTTCATGATCGGCAGTATAAACGTCTGCCCGTCGGCTTCGAATATGTTCAGCTTCGTGCCGTACACCGATTCCAGCCGTTCGCGCGTCAGCACGTCCTCCGGCAGTCCCACGGCTGCCAGCGTACCCCCCTGCATCAGCACGATCTGGTCGCAATACGTGAGCGCAAGGTTTAAGTCGTGCAGCACGCATACCACCGATATGCCGTGTTCTGCAGCCAGTCGCTTCACCGTGCTCATGATGTGCACCTGATGCCGAATATCCAGACCGGTTACCGGCTCGTCCAGCAGCATGATATCCGCCTGCTGGGCGAGCGCGCGCGCGAGTATCATCATCTGCCATTCGCCGCCCGACAGCTCCGTCACCAGCCGGTCCTTAAGATGCGCGATGCCCGCCTCTTTTAGCGCATTCATCGCGATCGCGTAATCCTCTTTGGTTTCGCCGCGCCAGCGCTTAAGGTGCGGGTTGCGGCCCGTCAGCACGATATCGCCCACGGTAAACTCGTATTCCAGCGCCGCGTGCTGCTGGACCAGCGCCATCCGCCGGGCTGTCTCGCGCGCGGGCATAGTGGTCACGTCCCGCCCGCCCACGGTCACCCTGCCGGAATCCGGCTTGATATAGCCGGATATGCACTTGAGCAGCGTCGTCTTGCCCGAGCCGTTAGGGCCGATGATGCCGCAGAACCGCCCTGCCGGTATGTCAAAGCTTATGTTGCATAGCGCCAGCTGCGGCGGGTCGTACGCGTATATCACCTGCTGAACGGATATGTCGTTCATCGCTTCACCCGCCTTCCCCGGCGCAGCAGGAACAGGAAGAACGGCACGCCGATAATCGCGGTAATCACGCCCACGGGTATCTCCTGGTTATCCAGCACCAGCCGCGCCAAAGTATCCGCAATCAGCAGGAACACGCCGCCGCCGAAAAACGAGAGCGGCAGCAGCGCGCGATGGTCCGGCCCTATCACAAGCCGCAGCATGTGCGGCACGATAAGGCCCACGAAGCCGATGATGCCGGATACCGACACCGCCGACGCCGCCGCGACGGTGGTCAGCACAATCAGGCTGCGCCGCACGCGGCCCGCGTCCACGCCTAGGTGCCGCGCGGACTCGTCGCCCTGCAGCATGATGTTAAGGGCGCGCGCGAAGCACAGGCACAGCGCCGAAGCGATCAGCATCACAGGCACGGCGATAAACACCTTGTCCCACGACGCCGACGTAAAGCTGCCCATCGTCCACATCACGATGTGCTCCATCTTGTCTCGGAACATAATCATAAAACAGTACACCAGCGCGGTGCTCAGCGTGCTGACTGCGATGCCCGAAAGCAGCAGGGAAAACGTGGTCACCTTGCCGTTGGTGGAAGCCAGGCGGTACACCACCATTACCGCTGCCAGCGCGCCGATAAACGCAAACAGGCTCACCGCGCCAAAGCCCAGAAATGCCAGCGTCGAAGAAAACGCCAGCGCTATGGTGGCTCCCAAAGCCGCCCCGGCGCTGACGCCGATCACATACGAATCCGCCATCGGGTTTTTGAACATACCCTGCAGGCATGCGCCGGATATCGCCAGCGCACCGCCCGACACAAAGGCGAGTATCGCGCGCGGCAGTCGCAGATTGAAGAATATAAAATGCGTGCTCGCCTTGGCCGCCCCGGTTAACACATCCAGTAAATCTGCAAGGCTTACACCCGAGCTGCCGAACAGGAACGCTGAAACAAACGCGGCAATGCCCAGCGGCAGCAGCACAGAGATCACCAGTCTTAGTTTTCCTGCGTGCGCCT
>JBMNOT010000085.1:0-8453 GCA_050943225.1 Christensenellales bacterium
TCTGCTCGTATGTCTCCTGATCCATGAAATAGAAGATCTCCCCATCGTTGTAGAGGTATTCCATCGTTTTGGTCTCCACATGCGCCTTGGGAAATTTTTCAGTCGGGCTGAACGTCCGCTCCAACACGTTTCCCTGCATGATGTTCTTCAGCTTGGTGCGCACAAACGCAGCGCCTTTCCCGGGCTTCACATGCTGGAAATCCACAATTACCCAAACCTGGCCGTCAATCTCAATCGTCAGGCCTTTTTTAAAATCTCCGGCTGATACCATATTTTGTCCTCCAACAAATTATATGATGACGACATCCCGCGTTGCGGAAGTTAAGTTGACGCAGCCGCCGTCCTTTATGACCAACAAATCCTCGATGCGCACTCCGAACCGCCCCGGCAGATAGATGCCCGGCTCGATGGTGACCACCATGTTTTCCTCCAGCACCGCGTCCGACCGGGCGTTCAGCGCGGGCGTTTCATGGATGGCTCGCCCCAGGCTGTGGCCGATGCCGTGGCCGAAATAATCTCCGTAACCGTGCGATGCGATGTAATCCCGCGCAACCGCGTCCACTTCTTTTGCGGAGACGCCGGCGCGCAGCGCCGATATCGCTATTTCGCCAGCACAGTTCACTATGTCATATAATTTTTGCTGCTCTTTGTCCATATGGGAAATGGCGACAGTGCGCGTAAAATCCGAGCAATAGCCGCCAAACCGACAGCCGTAGTCCAGTGTCAAAAGGTCGCCCGGCTTTAGCTTCCTGTCGGTGGGCGTGGCGTGCGGCAGGCTGGAATGCTCGCCCGACGCCACGATAGGCGGAAATGCCACTTCCGCGCCGTGCTTATGCATGAAATAAACCAGCTCCGCCCTGATGTCGTATTCCGTCATCCCCGGCTTTATCAGGGCGCAGAGGTGCTCAAACAGCCTGTCGTTATGCTCCGCGCCTTTGGCGATCAGACAAAGCTCCTCCTCGTCCTTGACGGACCGCTGCTTCATGATTGCGTCCGACAGGTCCACGATGTTCTCCGGCGCGATGTTTTTCAGGTACGCCCGGTATGCGCTATAAGACACGCCGGAAAGATCCACGCCCAAGCGGCGCACGCCCAGCTTTCCTGCTTGCTCGAATATCGTCTGGATGCGCATATCGCCCTGGGTCTCCACCACGTCACAGTCCGTCTCCGCCTGCGCCTGCTCCACATAACGGAAATCGGTGAAGAACAGCACCTCCGTCGGCGTGACCAGCAGTTGGCTGCTGACGCCCGTAAATCCAGAGTAATAAGTCACATTCTCGGGCGCAGTGATCAGCGCGGCATCTGCCTGGAGCGCCGTCATGTTTTCTCTTAACCTGTCAACCCTCAAGTGCCAAAGCCTCCGTGTATATGCGCTTTAGTATCACCGCGTCCTCTGCCATCGTGCCGCGCGATTCGCAGATGACAATGGGCTCAAGCCGTCTTTTTACAATGAGGCGGGCCAGCGGCTCAAAGTCCGGGCCGTAGTCCGTTTCCTCGTACGTACGGTGCATCTTTTCCCCCGCCGCCGTATACTCGATGCGCGAGAAATGCACGTGGAACCGCCGGGCTCGGTATCCGCCCAGGCCGTCTTCCAGCTTGTCCAGCACGGCCGCGAAATCCGCTTCTTCGTTCAGCGCGCCGCGGCCCCGCGCGTGCAGGTGACCGAAGTCAACTGCCGGCACCAGACGCTCGTCCAGACGGCACAGCTCCACCACCTCGTCCACGTCGCCGATCTGTTTGGCGCGGCCCATCGTCTCGGGGCACAGCTCGATATCGCCCACGCCCGCCTCGTCCAACGCCGCGATAACGTCTTTGAGCGCCGCCCGCGTGCGCGCAAAGGCTTCCTCGCGAGGAAGCGTACCCTGCGTGCCCGCATGGAACACGACGCGCCGCGCGCCCATCCATTTCGCCGCTGTGGCGGACTGCACGAAATAGCGCAAGTTATTCTCAGCCTTCTGGGCATCCTCCGTCGCGAGGTTGACATAATACGGCGCGTGCACCGTTAGCGTCACATGGTGCGCTGCGGCTTCCGCACCGATCTTTTTCGCCATTGCTTCTCCCAGGCGCACGCCGCGCCCGAAAGAGTACTCATAAGCGTCAAGGCCCATAGCCGTTATCCACGCAAACGTCTCTACCGTACTCTTGTGCCCCTGTGCGTAAAAGCTGTCCGAATTGCCCGCCGGCCCGAATAATACCATACGGTTATATTACCCCATCGTGCGCGGATAAGTCCAGAGTTTTTCAAATTGCGGCATTCTGCCTCTTCGTCATGCGTTAACGACGTTTATCGGCGTCCCCTTCATGAACTGCGCCAGGTTTTCCACGGCAATGTCCATCAGCCGTTTGCGGCTCTCCCGGGGCGCCCAGCTGATATGCGGCGTAATCAGGCAGTTTTTCGCTTTCAGCAGCGGGTTGTCCGGCTTGATGGGCTCCGCGGACACCACGTCCAGACCTGCGGCGTACACCTTGCCCGAATTCAGCGCATCCGCCAGATCCTGCTCCACGATCAGCTCCCCGCGGCTGTTGTTCAGTATGATCACGCCGTCCTTCATCTTCGCGATGGTATCTTTGTTGATAATGCCCTGCGTTTCAGGAAACAGCGGGCAGTGCAGCGAGATCACGTCAGACTCGGCCAGCAGCTCGTCCAGCTCAGCATAGCGCAGGCTGTCGCTTTCCAGCGCGGGGTTCTTGTGCGGGTCATACGCCAGCGCCTTCATGCCCATCGCCAGCGCAATGCGGCCCGTAGCCTGCCCGATACGCCCGAACCCGATGATGCCCATGGTCTTGCCCGCCAGCTCAATCAGCGGGTAGTCCCAGAAGCACCAGTCCTCGCTGCGCGTCCACCGGCTCTGATGGACAGCGTCACTGTGATGCGCCACGTGATGGCATATCTCCAGCAGCAAGGCGAAGGCAAACTGGGCAACCGCCGCCGTACCGTAAGCCGGCACGTTGCAGACGGGTATGCCGCGCTGTTTCGCCGCCGCGACGTCCACCACATTGTATCCCGTCGCGAGCACGCCGATGAACTTCAGGTTCGGGCACGCCGCAATGGTCTTTTCCGTCAGCGGTGTCTTGTTGGTGTAAACCCCCTCGGCGTCTCCGATGCGCTGCACAATGCTGTCCGCCGGGGTACGGTCGTAAACCGTGAGGTCTCCCAGCGCCGCCAGGCCATCCCACGACAGGTCTCCGGGGTTTTCAGTGTATCCATCTAGTACAACAATCTTCATAGGCTTTGCTCTCGTTTATCTCCTCTCCTTGATCACGTTAAGCGCATTCTTCCAGGCGCTCTCAAACTGCGAGCGGAAAAGCACCACCGGTCCGAAGTCCTCGTATTCCTCCGGCTCAATCGCGTTAATGAGATAGGCGCGTCTGAAGTCGGGCACTTTCTCCAGCAGCTCATCAATCACCGCGTGCGATACAGGATTGAAGAAGCGCGATACGACCGGGTTGTTCTGCTCGATTAACTTATCCGCCGTACCTGCCCAGTTGATAGTGATGATGCAGTCCGCGCCTACCATCTCGGTAAAATGGTGCAGACCTCTCGCACCCCCGCCGATAAACTGACAGTTGTAACCGCGCTCTTTCACGATCTGATATACCTTCTTTGCCACCGCCAGGCCCGCATACCACGCCACGTCTGGAGAGATATCTATATTATCTTTTTTGATAGTGTTGGTGATATGCTCATCATAGATACCGGTGATCACACTATAATACAGCGGCGCCGGATTGACCATATTTTTTGTGGTTTTTTCATAGATCTCGCATACGTCCAGCACCTGCCGTACTGCCATACACTCGGTTGCGTTAATGGGGATGCGCTCCTTCACCAGTATCTCGATAGCTTTCAAACCAGACTCTATCGCCGGGATCTTCGCAGTGATGTTGGCGCCCGCCTGACTGTTGTAGCGGGCAAACCGAATAATCGAGTCCACATCCTCCTGGAATGGGTCTCCCTGGATGCTGACATAGCCGTTTTTGCCCCGCGTCTCATCAAACATGGGCTTAAACACCTTCGCCACGCCACCCACGAGTTCCCGCTGCAGCTTCACGAGCGCCTCATTGTCGTCGCGTTCATCTTTCATGATGCCGTCCAGCAGCTCAAGGACATATGGCTTCTCCTTCTCGTCCGTCATCATCTTCCACACATACGAGGGATTCTGTGTGCAGCCCACCGCACCGTGGTCAATGGCCAATTGTGCCTGTTCGCGTGTCACGTTGTTAATCCAGAAGCGCGTCGGCGTCTGCTCATGTACCCGAAAGAAATATGATTTTGCCATAGTTTTTTCCTCCTTGAAATGTTGTGATTTCTCTATTTCACCAGCGTATCGCGCGGGGAGTCCCCGCTTCATTACACGGTTTACTTGAGGCCGATGAGCTGCCGCGCCTCGTCGGGTGTCGCAATCTCATAGCCAATCAGCCGAATCAATTCCGCCACCTTTCTGACCAACTCTGCGTTGCTTTTCCCCGCCCGGCCTGGCGCGTAATAAATGCTGTCTTCATAGCCCACACGCACGATTTTTGCGCCTGCCGCCACTGATGCCGCGATCATAGACAGGTCCTTCATCCCGTGCTGCTGATAATACCACACGGCATCTTTGGGCAGCAGGCCGACCATGGCCTGCAGGTTCGCCACCCGGGCGGGCTGTGTACCCGCAAACCCCAGCGGAATGCCGTAGACATAGGGCGGCCGGATGATACCCTCGGCCACCAACACATCCACCGTTTCAAGCATACCCAGCTCAAAGCACTCCATGATTGGTACTACGCCGTGATCGCGCATCATGATGGCCAACATGCGGATATCTTCCGGCTCGTTAATAAACGCCGCTTCGCCCAGATTGACCGAGCCCATGTTGATCGCGGATATCTCAAGGTCAGGCAGGCTCAGCACGCTTGCACGCTCCTCCGCCGTCAGGTCGGAAACGCCGCCGGTGGAGCCCTCGATGATGACGTCCTGTTGGGCCTTTACCAACGCGATGGTACGCTTGAATTGTGTCAGGTCATTTGTCAGATGCCCGTTTTCGTCGCGGACATGCATATGGATCACAGTCGCACCTTCCTTGGCGCACTCGATCACATCAGTCGCAATCTCCTCGGGCGTCATCACGCTGTAAAAAACGTCCTCAGTGCCATAACGTTCCGCCTTTTCATCGGCATGACGCGCGGCCGGCGCCACGGCAATGGCAATCTTTCTTGAGAGGTCAGACATCAATATTTCCCTCACTTTCTTAATATTTTAAAATTAGGCAAGCAAATAACAATAGGGGCTAACCCTCAATACCGGCTTGTTTCACCTCTTGGAGACTCAGCAATTTTTCAGAGCAAAAACTTCCTTGATTGTTTTATTATACACCTGCTCGCGATCCGCCTCGTCCTTAAAGACCAGGCTGTATTTGCACAGTTCCACAGGCAGGTTTACCAACATATCCGAGGAAAACATAATCTTGGAGGCCCCCACCTGCTTGTACATGCTCTTCAAATTCATTATGCCGAGCCAGCTGGGATCCAGATACACGTTGTCGTAATGGCGAGCAAGATAGCAGGCGGACGTCATCATATTATCGCTGCCGCCATGAGCGATCACCACCGGCACATCGGGAAACGCTTCGATGGGCTTCGCAATCTGCATTGGGTCGGAAAAGGGCACGCCTGCGCCGGTGTGCACCATCACAGGCACGCCCAGCTCCTGCGCGATCTCAAAGACCATGAGGCAATCTTCCTTCGAGGGATGGGCGGCATGCGCAATGGTTGTAATCTTGATTCCCACAAAGCCGAGTTCGTTCATGCAGCGCTTTGCTTCCTTTTCGTAATCCTTACGATAAAAATGCGGGTTCATCGACATCATGCCGAAAAACCGGCCTGGATACGCCCGGGTCATCGCAGCGATCCGGTCATGGATCTCCCTGGTATCCTGCACATACATACGGGGAATATACGGCTGAATGATACCACCCGCAATACCCCACTCATCATGCACGCGGATGATATCCTGCTCGGTTTGCACTTCGTCGAAAACACAGTCTTCGCCCAGATGAATGTGGGCATCCAGTATCTTCATACCTTCTCTCCTCCTATGTCATAAGATTTAAACGTCAGCAAATATGATGCTGTAAACATCAAACGGCACGGAATACACCGTATCGCTTCCATCCACCCGCATAAAAACTGATTTTCCGTTGGGCGTCATTCCCCCGAAATCAATCGTATGGGATGTGCCGTCTATCAATGTGAACGAGGCGCGGGCTGATGGAGGCTCAAGTCCGTATGGAGCCATACTGTCTGCATGCTCCTCCACCAGATTGTCCGAGTACAGATATGCAATAAATGTCACCAGCAGATCCGTGGCATCATAATCCAGCGCCGTGCCGTCCGCCAAAGCCCATCCTCCTTCTATTTGGAGGATCTTTCGCTGGTTATCGCCCCGTGCAAGGGTTACGCTTGCCACCTGCGCGGTATTATAGCTGAAAATGCTGATCTGGTCTTTGCCAGGATCATAAGCCTGCGCCTTTGGCGATATGGCCAGTACAGCCAGCAGTATCGCCAGTGCGCCTGCCACTGCCAGCAATACGATGATGGTCTTCCGGCTTTCTGTCATGTTCAGCCTCCTATCTGGCCCGCCTGCGGCGCCGCGTCACCACAAAGCCTGAAATCAGCACGAGAAGCGGCAGTACTCCCAGCACCAGTATGCTCAAAGCCACTTGCTCTCCGGCGGTTGATATGGCAAGCGTACCGTAGACCGTCAGCGTAGGCTGGATCACGGGATTATCACTGTCCCCGATCAGCGCTGACAGCAGCTTTAAGGCCAGCGTCCTGTTGTCCGAATGCTGCATGCCCTCAACCGTGATAAATGAGGAACTACCCGCCAGATAGATCGCACCGTCTCCCAGTCTTGCCAGCGCACCCACCGCGAATAAGCCTGTTCTGTCGCCTGCCTCCTGTTCCAGCGTTGAGAGATTCTCCGTAATCTCTTTAGCATAGCAACCGGCCGGGCTGACGGCCACATAAGCCGCATTTCCCGCCTTGTTATCCACCAGTTCAATGGACCCGCACTCGCCCACGTACAAATTATTGTCCGTAGCCCCTACGTCCAGCACGCTTTTAACCAGCGTCGGGCTAAATGCCGTGATACTCCCCATCGTCGCGTTGGTCTCCGGCACCAGCACCAGGTCGTTGTTCAGCTTAAGATTGGCCTGCTCAAACAGCCTGCGGAAGTTGGTCAGGCTATCCTTTGTCAAGCTGATACCCGCTCCGTTTTCCACGCTCTTCGCGTTGTCCATATAGAATACAGCCTTGCCGCCGTCCGCAATAAACGCCCTGACAAGGTTGTACTGTTCATCCGTCAGATCTCGCTCCGGCCCGGCAAAAACCAGCACATCGGTACTATTGGATACTTGGGCCAGAGCGTCTGCCGAAAGTTCCAGCTGCGATACCGTAAAGTTTCGCGTCATCGCACCCACAATAAAATCGGCGATATCGGAGGGGGAACGTTCGCCCAGCCCCGTTACCAGCAGCAGTTTCCCGGCCACTCCAGTTCTCACATAGTGGATCGCGGAGAGTACGCTCTGTTCCGCAGTCACGCCCGATATGCCGGATTCGCCGATCAGATAAAGATCGTAATAATCCAGCAGCTTAAATCGGGTCTTCTCAGCGTTGGATACAACCACCGTCCCCGATGCGATCACCTGACCGGAAAGCATAAACGGTGAAAGCGCCGCGACTGAATCCACAGGATCCACCAGTTCAAAGCTGATATGCTCGCTCGCACGGTCAATAGCTTGCAGCAGCCCGATGATGGTGTTGTCACGGCTCCCGTTTTCATACGCCCCAAAAATCACAATGTCGTCGCTTAGCGCCCCGATAAATGCCTTGCCCTCGTCTGACAGCGAAAATACCGAACTGCGAGAAAAATCGCCCATCAGACCGAATTTATTCTCCAGAACCCCCGCAATGAGGTTGCACAGCACCACGATGACCGCCAGAATGGCAGCGATGAGCATCACATATCTCGTATGACGGCGCCGATATTGCACGCTGCCCGCTTTCCCTTCCATCAATGCTTCCTCCAGACCCGCCTGTCAATGGCGATGACCGTCAGCACTATGAAGACGGTAGCGAACGAAATCAGAAAAGCCACAGATGTGGGCATCAACAAGCCCATCCTGAACATATTGATGTAGTAAAACGGCGAAATGGCGCACACCGCCCGGCTGAGTGCCGACACCGGTATCGACGGGCCGACATTGTTAGCCAGAAACAGAAACAGCAACACAACGGTGGTGGTTACCGCACACGACAACTGACTCACCGTCACTGACGAGACAAACAGCCCTACGGCTATCATGCACGCGCCTACCAGGAAACAACCGATATACCCCATGATAATCTCACCCGGGTATGGTTTGCCCAGTATTGCAATCAATATCGGGAAGACGGCAGTCATGCCCAGCGCA
>JBMNOT010000090.1:0-7929 GCA_050943225.1 Christensenellales bacterium
TTTGCATATCGGGAACGCAAAAGCCTTATTGATCAGTGTGTCCTTAGTTATTAAGTACGCGCCGGTTATTGCTTCTTTGTGCGGATTTGGGAACAATCACGCGGTTTTTATCGTCTAATTTTGCGGTATTGTGTCGGGTAATGATTGAACATATCACCGCGTCTGATATAATTCTGATATACGCGTCTGATATAATTTTGATATAATAGTGAATGTTGACCGGAAAACAGCCGTGTTTCGTCACGGTAATACATAAACACCAAAGGAAAAAACGATGAGCAACAATTTCTTAGACGACATGCCGGAAAAGAAGGCCGGCAACGGAGTTACGGCCGACCGTATCGAAATAGACGGCGTGCAGAAAAAGAAACCCCGCAAGCCGTGGACGAAAAAGAGAATACTCATACTGGTCGCCTGCATCGTGGGCGGCCTGGCTGTACTGACCGGCGGCCTTGCGCTGGCCTGGAACTCCATCTCCAGCATGAACCAGTTCGACAACATTGCGGAGCAGATGACGCCGCCGCCTTCGTCTTCCGGCTCTGCGCCAACGCCCGGGCCCGACGAGTCGGCCTTGCCGGAGCCCTCGCCCACTCTTGACCCGTATGAGGTGCTCTTAGGCCAGGCGGACACCAGCTTTCTGAAGGACACCATCAACATCATGCTGATCGGCGTAGACCACTCGGTGGAGCGCGACACATGGCGCGGCAAAAAGGCATTCCATGCCGACGTGATGATCGTGCTCGCCATCAACACCAAGACGGGCGCGGTCAACATGATATCGCTCCCGCGCGACACCTACGCGCAGATACCCGGCGTCAAGGGCATCTACAAGCTGAACGCCTCCATCGACTGCGGCGGCGGCTGGCCCAGCGAAGCCAACGGCTATTCCACCAGCGGCTTCGACAAGGTGTGCGAGGCCGCGACCTGGATGCTGGGCGGCATACCGGTGAAGTATTACTACGCGGTGGACATGAACGCCGTGAAGGGCCTGGTGGACGCCATCGGCGGGGTGGACAACTTCGAGATCGAGGAGGACTTCAAGATACAGGGCCGCAGCTACACGAAAGGCGTGCAGCCGCACATGGACGGCCAGGCGGTGCTGGACTACCTGCGCGTGCGCAAAAACATCAAGGAGTCCGGCGACCTCAACCGCATCAACCGCCAGAAGAGGATGCTCGTCGCGATATTCAACAAGATCAAGAACGAGGGCCTGCTGGTCAAGATACCGAGCATCATCGACGCGTTTGACGGCAACCTGTACACCAACACCACGCTGGCGCAGACCGCGGCGCTGGCAGCATATGCCTACAACGTGGACCCGGATTCCATCGGCATGTGTTCAATGGGCGGCCATTACAGGAACATATTCAACTGGAACTTTGTGCTGACCGACCAGCAGGCGCGCGTGAAGCTCATCAAGGACATATACGGCGTGGATGTGGAGCCGTATAAGGACTACACCTCGTCCGCCGCGCAGGCGCGCTGGGAGAAGATGCGCGCACCCGTAATCAAGGAAAGGGCGCAGGCCGCTTTGGCCAAGGTGAAGGCCAAGCTGGATGCGGACGCAGCGCTGCCGACGCCGACCCCGGTGCCCACACCGGTGCCAAGCACGGAGCCCGTGCCCAGCCCGTCCGAGAGCGCGGAGCCCGTGCCCAGCCCGTCCCAGAGCACGGAGCCCGTGCCCAGTCCGTCTGAGAGCGCGGAGACAACGCCGGATAACGGCGCCGCAGAAGGCGCTTCGGCGGGCATCAGGCCGCTTTCGGTGAACAACCCCGTCCTTTCGGTCATCGCCTTAACCGGCGGGATCCAGTACCGCAAGTACCTGCCGGACGGGCCCATGTGGGCGCTGTACAACAAGGCCGTTGCCGAATGCGCGGCCCTGGGGACGCAGAAATCCACCGATGCGCTGAAGGCCGCCAACGACCAGCTGATCGCGGACGTGCAGACGCTGTGCTCCACACTCGGCATACCGCTCTCCTCCAACTACTGGCGCGTCAACTACGAGAGCGACAAGAGCTTCAACGAAATCACTGTGGACTTCAACTGACAGGTAAACAAAGAGGCTGCCCGAAAACGGGCGGCCTCTTTTTTATGCCTTCTGCCCTCTCTTTAAAAGATCACCGTTTTACTCATATGGCCAGGCAGGATTTTTAACTTCGCTCGCGCTATCAATCATTATGCGATACTTTGAGACGAACAATATCATCATAAGTTAAGAGTACGGTTTGCTCTCCCCGGTAAGACACGGTGAGGCTGTAGTCTTTATCTTCCTTTGCAAAGGAATCGCAGAATGCCACATATTCCCCGCCGCTGATTTGAATTTTCTCAAGAGATACGCCCTTATGATTGGCAAGCTGCAATTCGTCCACGTTAATATGGCTTTTATCATCAAGACTGTCAATGTGCAGGTATGCCTCTTCCATATCGGTATTGAATGTTTCGCCCCAATCAGCCGCACGCTGCTCGTCGCTTCTCGAATCCAAAATCACCATATATGCGTACTGACTGCTCACATTTGCTATTTTGATCTCCGAAAAGTATTTTCTGATATCTTTGCGCAGGTAGATGCCTCTGGGACTTGCAAACTTATTATATCTGTTCTTTTCAGGAAACTGGCCGTTTGGCAAAGCAAATATGATATCGGATTTGCACATGCTGTTCTTTTTGGCCAGAATGAACAGGGCGTTGCCCATCACCGTATAATCATAATCTAAATTCTTGTAATCTTCAGTTTTTTCGCTGTAATAATAATTTTTAAGCACGGCATAATCCGGCGAGCCGGGGGCATAGCCCGAACTCTCCAATATTTTGTTGGCGATTTGCATATTAAAAGCGGCGCTGTAAGCAAAGTTTGCTGCAATTAAAACAATAGCTGTTATGCCATACAGCCAGTAAGCCTTTTTTCTGATGTCAGCGCTAACTTTCTCATAATGATTCAGGTCATCGCAATTCCGCGTCTTGAGCATTATCAGCGCATTGCTGACATAACAGGGTATAACCAGCGCGATTCCGCAGGCAACGATTATGACGATGGTAATGGGAAAAAGCACACAGCTTAAGACCCGCCAGACGACGGATCTTCCCCATACATTCTGATCCAGATGCGTTCGGCTATGGTAGCCGCCTGCTCAGCTGTTCAATCTTCCCAAAAAACACGTCTGTCCCAAGGAATTTAACTCCCAACTCCAAAATAGGAAAGCCATATCCGCCAAATGAAAGAGATGTATCCTCTATTCTATATAAGTCTTTTGAATAAGCAAGGCCCAGGAAAGTCTGGAGCACCAAAAAGGCCGTGCTGGTTCTGATACTCGGCGTGCTCGCGGCGCTGCTCGCGGGCGCGGGCATCTGGTACTGGTCGGCCAGCAGCAAATCCATGGCCGGCTGGCACACCCCTGGCAGCTCCCCGCCTCAGCAAAGCGGATGCGGAATTCCGTCAGCCAATGCCCCGCTGGCCTTGCCGCTCGAAATCCGGCCAAACTGTAAAATTTTTTGGAATAAGGCCCCTTCCCCCTTGGAAAATTCCCAGAATTTTGTATTATGATATTGTATCGCAACGTGTAAGCAACCGATATCGCAGAATCATAACGACGGAAAAGGATGAGTGCGATGAGAAGAAGAATCCTGATGTCGGACAATATGCAGATGCAGATGCCGGACAACGGCGGAAACTCAGGCGGCGGCCTGGCGGACGGCGAGCCGGAAAGCCCGAAGCCGTCGGACAAGCCCAAAAAAGCGTGGTCCACCAGGAAAACCGTGATCGTCGCCGTCGCGGGCGCGCTGGCGCTGATACTGATTAGTGTCGCGGCATGGGTGTGGTCCATACTGAACGACCCGCTCGCCCAGTTCAGCAACGTGGCGGAGCAGTTTTCGCCGCCCGCCTCGGCTTCTGCCGAGCCCGACCCCGGCGCGGGCGAGCCGGATGAACCGGACGCCACGCCTACTCCTGACCCGTATGAAGTGCTCTTAAGCCAGGCGGACACCAGCTTTTTAAAGGACATCGTCAACATCATGCTGATCGGCGTGGACCACGCGGCGGAGCGCGACACCGAAGAATGGGCAAGGCGCGGCGGAAAGCAGTCGTTCCATGCCGATGTGATGATCGTGCTCGCCATCAACAAGAACACCGGCGAGGTCAACATGATCTCTCTCCCGCGCGACACCTACGCGCAAATCCCCGTCGTGAAGGGAATATACAAGCTCAACGCCTCGCTGGACTGCGGCGGCGGCTGGCCCAGCGAAGCCAACGGCTATTCCACCAGCGGCTTCGACAAGGTGTGCGAGGCTGCAAGCTGGATGCTGGGCGGCATACCGGTGAAGTATTACTACGCGGTGGACATGAACGCCGTGAAGGGCCTGGTGGACGCCATCGGCGGCGTGCAGAACTTCGAGATTGAGGACGACTTTACGATGCAGGGCCGCAGCTACAAGAAGGGCGTGCAGCCGCACATGGACGGCCAGGCGGTGCTGGACTACCTGCGCGTGCGCAAAAAAATCTCGGAATCGGGCGACCTCAACCGCATCAACCGCCAGAAGAAGATGCTGGTGGCGATATTCGACAAGATTCAGAAAAACGGCCTGCTGGCCAGCATACCCAGCCTGCTGCACTCGTTTGACGGCAACCTGTACACCAACACCACGCTGGCGCAGACCGCGGCGCTGGCGGCTTTTGCCTACAACGTGAACCCGGATTCCATCGGCATGCACTCCATGGGCGGCCGTTATAATTACGGCATATTCAACTGGAACTTCGTGCTGACCGACCAGCAGGCGCGCGTGAAGCTCATCAAGCAGATTTACGGCGTGGACGTAGAGCCGTATAAAGACTATACCGCCTCGGCGGCGATAGCGAGATGGAACAAGATGCAGCTGCCGGTGGTCAAAAAGCAGGCGGCGGCCGTGCTGGACAAGGTGAAGGCCAAGCTGGACGCCGATGCCCAGCTCCCGATAGAGGGGGCGACGCCCACCCCTGCCCCGCCCGTTCAGACTCCTGCGCCGCCTCCCAAGTCCGAACCGCCTGCGGAGCCGACGCCGCCCGCGGATACGTCTGAACCGCCCGCTGACACGTCTGAACCGCCCGCAGAAACTCCGGACACGTCCGCGGATTCGGGAGCCCAATCCGGCGCATCCGGCATGGCGCTGCTGCGCATGGATATGGGCAGTATGCCGCGCTTTGCCGCCGCTTCCACGAAATACCGCAAGTACCTGCCCGGCGGGCGGGAATGGTCGCTGTACTACAAGGCCAGAAATGAGCTCAACAACCTCACCGCCGACACGCAGAAGATCCAGCAGCTCAAGGCGGATATCGAAACGCTGTGCCCCATATTCGGTATCCCCAGGCCCAGCTGGCGGGTCAACTACGAGACCACCTACAACGAGATACACGTGGATTTCCGGTAACGCCGAATCAAAAAACGGGCTGTCCGTCAGGATAGCCCTCTTTTAAATCCTTAATGCGAGGTGCGGGGAACCGCATAAGCTCGGCAAACTGGCGGAAAATTGCAGGTTTATCGCCAAGTTACTTCCGGGCCGCCCCCCATTTTATCATGTATTTGAGCATGGAAACGATCTGGATGATAAGGTACTTGAAGCGCCGATGGCCAGCCCTCGCCCATTCGTGATACACCTGAAAGGCAGGGTTATACTCCACGCGCGCACGCTGCGCCACCCGCCGCGAAAGGTCGGCGTCCTCAAAGTACAGGAAGAAACGCTCGTCGAAGCCGCCCAGCTCCTTAAACAGCGCGGTGCGCAGGAACATAAAGCAGCCGGAGCAGAACTCGATGTCGAACGGGGTGTTCTCATCGCGCTCGCGCATCTCGTACTCCTCGCGGTACTTTCTTAAGAAGCCGAGGCTGATGCGCCGCGATATGAGGTAAATCAGCCGCGGGCTGCGCTTGGGCAGGGCCTGAGTGCTGCCGTCCATGTTGAGCACTTTGGGCGCAAGCAGCCCGATGTCGCCGTGCGCGTCCATATAGCGCGCCATCGCCGATATCACGTCATCTTTCAGCACCACGTCGGGGTTGATGCAGGCGTGGTACTCCGAGTCGATGCGATCCAAAACCATGTTGTGCCCGCCGCTAAAGCCGCGGTTGGCCGGACTTTCAATCAGCGTGACGGACGGGCCCACGCGCTGCTTCACGATTTCCACCGTGCCGTCCGTGGAGCCGTTATCGACGACAAATACGTTATAGTCCACGCCCTTCACGTACCGGGAAATGGAATCCAGCAGCGCCGCGATGCAGCGTTCGTTGTTGTATGTCACGATGGAAATAGATACTTTCTGCGCGCCCATAAACCTATTTTGCCCCTGTAGTCAATCTGCCCCGTTCAGCCGAATTCTTTCTGCACCAGCGCGAGCGCCGAGGCAATGGTCTTGTCCATGTCGTAATACTTATACTCCGCCAGCCGCCCGCCGAACAGCACGCCCTTCTCCTTCTGCGCCAGTTCCTGATACGCGGCGAACGTCCGCTGGTTTTTCTCATCGTTGATGGGGTAATACGGCTCCGCGCCCGGCTTCCATTCCTCGGGAAATTCCCACGTCACCCAGGTGACGGGCTGGTTTCCGAACTCGAAATGCTTGTGCTCGATGATGCGGGTGTACGGCGTCTCCCGGTCGGTGTAGTTCATCACCGCCACGCCCTGATAGTTCGGCGTGTCCAGCCGCTTGGTTTCAAAGCGCAGGCTGCGGTATTCCAGCGGCCCGCAACAGCCGTCGAAATACGCGTCCAGCGGCCCGGTGTACACCACTTTTTTTGCCTTGCGGCGCAGCGCCTCGCGGTCCGCGTTGAAATCGGTATTGAGCAGCACGTCGCATTTTTCCAGCATCTTCTCGATGATGCCGTTGTAGCCGCCCTTGGGTATGCCCTGATACGGGTCGCTGAAATAGTTGTTGTCGTAGGTGAAGCGCACGGGCAGGCGGCGGATGATGAACGCCGGCAGCTCGGTGCAGGGCCTTCCCCACTGCTTTTCGGTATACCCTTTCACCAGCTTTTCGTATATATCCCGCCCCACCAGCGATATCGCCTGCTCTTCGAGGTTGCGCGGCTCGCCCGTGATCTCGGCGCGCTGCCGCTCGATCATCTCCTGCGCTTCTTTTGGCGTCACCACGCCCCACATTTTGTTGAACGTGTTCATGTTGAAGGGCAGGTTGTAAAGCTCGCCTTTATAGTTCGCCACCGGGGAGTTGATAAAGTGGTTCATCTCCGCGAACCCGCAGATATAGTCCCAGACGGGCCGGAGGCTCGTGTGGAATATGTGCGCGCCGTAGCGGTGGATATTGATGCCGTCCCGGCTGTCGCAGTGGATGTTGCCGCCCACGTGATCCCGCTTCTCTACGACGAGGCAGGTTTTCCCCCGCCGCGTCGCCTCATACGCGAACGTCGCGCCAAAAAGGCCGCTCCCCACGATCAGGTAGTCGAATATCATAGGCTTAATCCTTTCATGCTTTGGTACAGCGCCCAGGGGTTTGTCCCTTCATGTATTGTTATACTATACCACCTTTTGCGCCGGACGTGAAGCATGCATATTTTTGACAGATTTAAACAAAATCAGAACTGGTTGCGGTAGGCTGAGAACAGTTTCAAATTAGATCAAGTCTTTTATTCTTAGGTCTGAAGGATGGTATAACATAGAAATATCTTGTCGATATGATATAATATATTTGCAGAAACAAAAAGTATTAACGTGACAAGTTATATCAAAATGGTGAATAAATGAATATCAGATTAAAGTTTTTTTCCTTCAGATTCGCTGAACAAGTATTAAATAGTAATCTCCCTTTGAAACAAGAAGTTGAGCAAATATTAACCGTTCCTCGCATCGAGCTTAGGAATTTAAGCAGAATATTGATGCTTATGCAAAAATGGACTTTTAAAAAAATAGAATCGGTATTGAAGTTGAGTTTGGTCATTCTTCTTTTATAGGAATTGACCT
>JBMNOT010000086.1:0-8243 GCA_050943225.1 Christensenellales bacterium
AGTATGATAACTTTATTCTACCAAGCGGCTGCGTCCATGTCCCTTTCTTCTTGACGCTTTTCTGAATTTGCGCAATTTATGATACCTTATCAAAAACGGGAAAAGTTTACAGATTGTTACGAGCAGCGCGCGGGCATCTCCGCCGTTGTGAATTGACGTTATGGGAGCACATATATTATAATGAGCCGGCAGAGTTTTAGCATAGGAGAAGGAAATTGAAGCTTTTCAACACGATGACGCGCCGCAAGGAGGAATTTGTGCCGGTGGAGCCGGGCAGGGTGAAGATTTACGCCTGCGGCCCTACGGTTTACAATTTCTTTCATATCGGAAACGCGCGTCCATTCATTATTTTTGACACGCTCCGGAGGTATTTTGAGTACATCGGCTACGACGTGACGTTTGTACAGAACTTCACCGACGTGGACGACAAGATGATCGCGCGCGCGGCTGAGGAGAAAACCACTCTCAAGGAGCTGGGCGAGCGGTTTATCAAGGCGTATTTCGAGGACGCGCAGGGGCTGGGCATCAGGCCCGCTACGGTGCATCCCAAAGCGACGGAGCACATTGGCGATATCATTAGACTTGTCAGCCGGCTGATCGAAAAGGGCCACGCCTACGAGGTGGACGGCGACGTGTACTTCGACGTGTCCAGCTTCCCGGGCTACGGCAAGCTCTCCGGCCAGTCGCCGGAAGAACGAATGTCGGGCGCGCGCATCGACGTTACCGACAAAAAGCGTAACCCTGAGGATTTCGCGCTGTGGAAGGCTGCCAAGCCCGGCGAGGACAGCTGGGATTCTCCGTGGGGCAAGGGCCGGCCCGGCTGGCATATCGAGTGCAGCGCGATGAGCATGCACTATCTCGGCGAAACCATCGACATTCACGGCGGCGGGCAGGACCTTATTTTCCCGCACCACGAGAACGAGATCGCGCAGTCGGAAGCGGCCACCGGCAAGCCGTTTGCGCGCTACTGGATGCACAACGGCTACATCAACGTGGACAACGAGAAGATGTCCAAATCCAAGGGCAACTTCTTCACCGTGCGGGATATCGCGCAGAAGTACGACCTTCTGGTGGTGCGGCTGTTCATGCTGTCGGCGCACTACCGCAACCCCATCAATTTCTCCGAGGAGCTGATCGTGCAGGCGGCGTCCGCGATGGCGCGCATCAAAAACTGCCGCGAAAACTTAAAGCACATCATGGCAACCGGCGGCGGTTCGCCGGTGGATGTGGAGGAGAAAATCCGCGCGCTGGAGGACGGCTTCCGCGATGCAATGGACGACGACCTCAACACCGCGGAGGCCACCGGCGCGATATTCGAGTACATCCGCGACATCAACCAGGCGTTTGAGCAAGGCGGGGATAAAAAGAGCGCCGGTGATGCGCTTGCTGCGCTGGACAAAGTGCTGGATGTGCTGGGGCTGGTGCCCCGGGAAGAGGCCATACCCGACGAGGTGCTGGAACTGGTGAAGCGGCGTCAGGAAGCCCGCGCCAATAAGAACTACGCGGAGGCGGACGCGCTCCGCGACCGGATTGCCGCGCTGGGCTATGAAGTCAAGGACACGCCGGAAGGCCCCAAGATTAACAAAAGATAAGGGAGAATAGAATGGACCCAAGCAGTGTCAATAGTTTTATGTCGTTATTCATGGTCTTCATCGGCGTGATGGCGCTGTACTCGGCGATCACGGGCAAGGGGCCGGTGTTCAACAACGATTACCCCAAAGCGATGAAGGAAGACGCCAAAAAAATGCTGCGCAAATTCTGCTGGTATGTTGGCCCTGTCACGCTGATAACGGGGGCTCTGGATTACTTCTGGCCGCGGATCGTCGGGGAAGAAGTGATTGAAGGTGGCGGATTCATAATCTCGCAGCTGCCATATCTTTTGAGCATGGTGCTTGTCATCCCCGCCATCGTAATCTACGTCGTGTTATTCCGGAAGCGGTTCAAACAGCAGCTGAAGAAGAAGTCATAGCAGGCGGCGTGCGGCACGCATACGATATACCATGCTTTAGAGTATGGGGAGGGGGATGCGTGGCCGACCTGTTTTTTACGGCCGGGCATGAGTGGGTCCGGCTGGACGGCCCGGGGGCGGCCGTGGGAGTCACCGGCGACGGTCTATATGGGGATATCGTGTATATCGAGCTGCCGGAAATCGGCCGGCCTGTGGAAGCGGGGGAAGCCTGCGCCCAGGTGGAAACCGTCAAGTCGGTCCGCGACGTACACGCGCCGGTGAGCGGCGTGGTGATTGCTGTAAACGACTCGGTGTTCGACGACCCCGACGTGATCGCCCGGCAGCCGCTGGATACGTGGCTGTTTAAGCTGCGCGCGGACGGGGGCAGCAGGGAAGGCCTGATGACACAGGCGCAGTACGCGGCGTGGACCCGCCAAAAAAGTGACGATAAACCATAGATATTTGCACTGGGGCTGTTGCCCGCACCGGGCGCGCATCCGTCCGGTTCGGGGGCAGCTTTGCGCTTGTTGGCGCATAAGGATAGGAGTAAGCATATGAAGACAAAATGTCGGGCGTGGACCGCGGTACTGACGGCGCTGGGCAGCGCGCTCTTGATACTGGGGCTGCTGATTGCGAGCATTGAGATGTTTGCCGTGAGCCCGGATTTTTACCAGCGCGAATACAAAAAGCTCGGCACTGCCCAAAGCATCGGCATCAGCGAGGACGACCTTATCCGCGTGACGGACAAACTGATCCGGTACACGACGGGCGCTGAGGACAATCTTAACATGCAGGCCGAAATTCAGGGGCAGATGCAGGAAGTTTTCGGCGAGCGCGAGAAGGCGCACATGGTGGACGTTAAATCGCTGTACCTCGGTGCGAGAACTGTGCGCACCATATCGCTGGTGCTGGCAGCCGTGCTGATTGCCGCGGCTTTTCTCGCGGGCAAAAGGGATGCCCTGCGTGTACTGTGCCGCTCGTTCCTGCGGGTGTCAGTCGGGTTCGTGGTGGTTGTGGGCGCGATTGCCCTTTACGCCGCTGTTGATTTCACTGCGTTTTGGACGTCGTTCCACCACGTGTTTTTCACCAACGACCTGTGGCTGCTGGACCCCCGCACCGACGTGCTGATCCAGATGGTGCCCGAACAGTTCTTCTCGGATTTGGTGGCGCGCATCATCGCCCGCTTTGTCTCGATATTCCTGACGCTGAACATCGCTGCCGCTGCGAGCCTTATCTACATCAAACGCCGCGGGCGTGCGGCTGCGGAGGGCTGACATGGACAGGCTGATACTGGCGATTGAAACTTCCTGCGACGAAACGGCTGCCGCGGTGACGCAGGGGCGCCGCGTGCTGGGCAATGCGGTGTATACCCAGACGGACCACGAGAAATACGGCGGCGTGGTGCCGGAAATCGCGTCGCGCAACCATATCATGAAGCTGCCTTATATTGTAGACGAGGCCATGCGCGAGGCAGGCGTGGGCTTTGAAGACCTGCAGGCCGTCGCCGTCACCGACGGGCCCGGGCTGGTGGGCGCGCTGCTCGTCGGCGTGTCTTACGCCAAAGGGCTGGCGTACCGGCTGGGCGTGCCGCTGATACCCGTGCACCATATCGAGGGACATATCTGCTCGCTGTACCTGACGTACGAGGAGCTGGAGCCGCCGTTCTTGTGCCTGGTGGTGTCGGGCGGGCATACACATATCGTGGTGGTGGAGGACTACGGCCAATACCGGCTGCTCGGCAAAACGCGGGACGACGCGGTGGGCGAGGCGTTCGACAAAACGGCCCGCGTGCTGGGGCTGGGATACCCCGGCGGGCCCAAGCTGGAGCGTCTGGCGCAGAAAGGCCGCCCGATATACAGCTATCCGCGCGGCTTCAAGGGGGAAACGCATCTCGATTTCACGTTCAGCGGCCTTAAGACCGCTGTGATTAACCATAAACACCAGATGGACCAGAAGGGCGAAGCTTACGACAAGGCGGACATCGCGGCAAGCTTTCAGGCCGAGGCTATCGCCTTTCTTGCAGACAACACATTTGAGGCGGCAGCCCGCGAGAACATCGGCGTCATCGGCATCGCGGGCGGCGTGTCGGCCAACGGCGCGCTGCGGGAGGTGTTCAGGCAGCGCGCTCAGCAGGCGGGCGTGAAGCTGCACCTGCCTGACCTGCGCTACTGTACGGACAACGCCGCGATGATCGGCTGTGCGGCCGCTTTCGAGCCGCCGTGCAGCGAACCGCTGCGCCTCAACGCCAATCCGGGCAAGCTGCTTTTCTGACCTGCCCTCCAAAACGCATAGCTAAAACAGCAAAGCAATATAGATGATATAACGGCGGAGGTTGTATATAATGCAGGCGAAGCGCTATATCATTTGTTGCTTTATTGTGGCTGTAATTGTGGCGATTGTGCTGATGCTGGCGCCCGAGAGCCAGTCGGTGATGCGCGTTTCAAAGCCCACGGTGGTCATCGACGCGGGGCACGGCGGGGTGGACGGCGGCGCGGTGGGGCGCAAGACCGGCGTCAGAGAGGACGGCCTTAATCTTATTGTCGCGAAAAAGCTGAAAGACCTGTTCGAGAAAAACGGCTTTAAGGTGGTCATGACGCGCGAGGACGAGAGGTCGCTGGGCCCTACCAAGCAGGCTGATATGGCCAAACGGCGCGAGATCATCGAGAACGCCGGGGCAGACGTCGTGATATCCATTCACATGAACAAATTCCAGGATTCCCGCGTTTCCGGCCCGATGGTTTTCTACCATAAGGACTCGGAAGAAGGCAAGAAGCTGGCAGAACTGATACAGACGGAGCTCAATACGCGCCTTGACCCGCCGAGACCCCGCACGTTCAAACCCGAGACGTATTTCATACTGCGCGCAGGCGAGTGTCCCTGCGTGCTGGTGGAGTGCGGCTTTCTGTCCAACGAGCGGGAGGAGCGGCTGCTTCAGACCAACGAATATCAGGACCAGTGCGCCAAAGCCATCTACGCAGGCGTGCGCGCATATTTTGACCAGTTGCAGCAGCCCGGCGAAACCTCTCAACCGGAGGAGTCCCAGAGCCCGCCAGATACTGACCTTCACCGGGCGGCGGCATAACGCCTCTTTGCCTATATATTTGTTCCGAAATTTTCAAATTTACGGTGTTGCTTTTTGCGATAAATGGTGTATAATATCATTGAAGGTCAAAGATAGTCAAAGGGAGATTGAGATGTCGGTATTGAGCGACACCATTGAGCAGTTCATCAAAGACTTGATGAACCAATACGAGGGGAAAATAGAGCTGCAGCGAAACGAGCTGGCGCAGCATTTCAACTGCGCACCTTCGCAGATAAACTACGTGCTCGCCACCCGTTTTACGCCGGACAAGGGCTATATCATCGAAAGCCGGCGCGGCGGCGGCGGGTATATCCGCGTACTCAGGCTCAGCGTCGAGACGTCGGAGCACCTTTTCTGGCTGGTGACGACGCGCATCGGCGAGGAGATATCCGAGCGCGACGCGCATGACGTGATCTGTCGGCTGGTGGAGAGCGATTCGATTAAAAAACGCGAGGGCGCGCTGATGAAAGCCGCGGTTTCGGACAAGGCTCTGAACATCCCCGCAATGCTGAAAGACAAGATCAGGGCCAGCATATTAAAGCAGATGCTGCTGGTGCTTCTGAGCAAGGAGGCGGAATAGATGCTATGCGACCAATGCCTGAAAAACGCGGCTACCGTCCACATGACAACCTTTGTTAACGGCCAGGTGAAGACGGTGCATCTTTGCGGCCAATGCGCAGCCAAAAAGAAGGGCACCGTGGCGATACCGTGGTTTTCATTCAATGATTTTTTCAGCGCGTTCTACGACGAGGAAGAAGGCTCAGACGTGGTGTGCGAGGGCTGCGGCACCACGCTTGCGAATTTTACCAAAGAAGGGCGGCTGGGATGCGCCCGCTGCTACAAGACTTTTGAGTCCAGCCTGATGCCCATACTGAAGAGCATCCACATGAACACGCGCCATACGGGCAAGCGACCGGGCGAAGCCGTCGTGGTAGAGCCGGGCCGCGAGGCTGCGCTGAGCGAGGTGGAGCAGCGCAAGGAGCAGCTCAAAAAGAAGCTGCGCGAAGCGGTGGCAGCGGAGAACTACGAGGAAGCTGCGCGCCTGAGGGACGAGATCGCGCTACTGGAGAAAGAGGGGGGCTAATATGCTGGAATGGCTAACAGACAACGCGCCTGAGTGCGACGTGGTGGTATCCACGCGCATCCGGCTGGCGCGCAACCTTGCCGACATTCCGTTTCCGGCTCGCATCAGAAGGATGGAGGATATCGAGGCGGTGCACAGCCGTGCGCGGCAGTGCCTGACCAAATCCCCGACGTTCACCTACGAGCGGCTGTCCAACCTGACGGAGCTCGACAAGCGCGCCCTGGTGGAAGGGCACGTAATCAGCAGCGATCTGGCGCGAAACAAATACGGCGGCCTTATCACCAGCCAGGACCAGTCGCTGAGCGTGATGATCATGGAAGAGGATCACTACCGGCTGCAGGGGCTGGGCGCGGGCATGTCGCTGTTCGCCACGTACAACCTGGTGGACAAGCTGGACCAGATGCTCGCGGGCGAGGTAAAATACGCCTTCAGCGACGAACTGGGCTTTTTGACGAGCTGCCCGACCAACGTGGGCACCGGTATGCGCGCTTCGCTGATGCTGCACCTGCCGGCGCTGTCGGCGGTGAAGGGCATCCCGCGCATCTCGCAGATGATAGGCAAGATGGGCATGACGGTGCGCGGCGCTTTCGGCGAAGGCAGCACGGCAGCCGGCGCGTTTTACCAGATATCCAACCAGGTGACGCTGGGCGTCACGGAGAAGGAAATACTGATGCACCTGTTGTCCATTGCCAACAAAGTGATCGACTTCGAGCGAAACGCCCGCAGGGAGCTGTACAGCAGCATGGGCACGGCGCTGGAAGACAAGATATGGCGTGCGGTCGGCACGCTGAAATACGCACGCCGCATCAGTGACGCCGAAGCGCAGAGGCTGATTTCCGACGTGGCGTTCGGTGTGTCGCTGGGCATTGTGACGGACATGACGAGCGGCCAGCTATACCGCATTATGATGAACGCGCGGCCCGCGATACTCGCATCGGCCAGCTGGCCGCAGCAGGCGCAGGACAGAGACGCTGCAAGGGCCGATATGCTCAGACAGGCATTCAGCTGAACGGAAAGGAGAGATAGTATGGATTTTTTTGCGAAATTTACAGAAGGCGCGAAAAACGCGCTTAAGCACGCCGAGCGAAAGGCGCGCGAGCTGGGGCATAACTATGTGGGCACCGAGCACCTTCTGCTTGGCTTGATTGTGGAAAAGGAGGGGGCGGCAGCCAATCTGCTGTCGCTGTCCGGCGTATCCGAAGAAGCGGTGGCGCAGAACGTGCTGAACCTTATCGGCAAAGGCGACTATGTGTTCACCCAGTCGTTCGGATACACGCCGCGCTCCAAGAAGATTCTTGAGCTGGCTGTGGCGTTCTCCAAGCAGCTCGGACAGTCCTACGTGGGCACCGAGCATATACTGATGGCGCTGCTGCACGAGAAGGAAGGCGTGGCGTTCAAGATACTGACCGATCTCGGCGCGGACCTCAACGAGCTGGAGAACGGCATCCACAACGTGACGGGAGGCGGCGAGGGCCCTGCCTCCGACCACCAGAGGCAGAAGAAGGAAACCAACACGCCCAAGCTGGATAAGTTCGGGCGCGACCTCACGCAGGCGGCCAGGGACGGGGAGCTGGACCCGGTTATCGGGCGCGCCAAGGAGATCGAGCGCATCACGCAGATACTCTCGCGGCGCACCAAGAACAACCCCGTGCTGATAGGCGAGCCGGGCGTGGGCAAATCCGCCATTGCCGAAGGGCTGGCGCAGCGCATTGCGGACGGCAACGTGCCCGAGCTGCTGCGCGGCAAGCGCGTGATAGCGCTGGACCTCGCGGGCATGATCGCGGGGACCAAGTACCGCGGCGAGTTTGAAGACCGTTTAAAGGAAGCGCTCAAGGAGCTGAAGGCGTCCGGCAAGGTGATACTGTTCATCGACGAAATCCACACCATTGTGGGCGCGGGCGCGGCTGAAGGAGCGATGGATGCGGCCAGCATACTAAAGCCGGCGCTGGCTCGCGGCGAGATACAGGTGGTGGGCGCCACGACGTTCGACGAATACCGCAAGCATATTGAGAAGGACGCGGCGCTGGAGCGGCGTTTCCAGCCGGTGGTGGTGGGCGAACCCACCAAGGAGGAGGCTATCGCCATACTGAAGGGGCTGCGCGACCGCTACGAGGCGCACCACAAAGTGC
>JBMNOT010000087.1:0-8157 GCA_050943225.1 Christensenellales bacterium
TACCCGAGGCGCATCTTTGGGTACAGATCGGCGAATGAGATGTTTGCAGCTTAAGTGTAACTGGTATTATATGGTGGGCAATTAAATTTGCATTTTTCAGCCGTATGCGTCCGCCGAATAACTGCTTTTGTAATATGTGATAGTATGTTAAAATGTAAGAGCCAAGCTCTTATGTTTTTTTGTGCTCAATATGCGGATATAGGAGAATAGCATGTTATATTTGAGAGCGCGCCGGGATAATGAGGCTTTTTACGCGGAACTGGCGGAGGGCCGCATTAAACGCTTGGCGGGGTCGCCGTATGAGGGGGCTGTATACACCGGCGAAGAGTATGACCCGGCCGAGGTGAAGCTGCTGCCGCCCAGCGAGCCGACGAAGATCGTGGCGGTGGGGCTGAATTACGCCAAGCACGCTGCCGAGCTGAAGGAGAAGCTGGTCAGCAACCCGGTGCTGTTTATAAAGCCCCCGACGTCGCTGATTACCCACGGGGAGGCGATTGTCTGGCCAGCGGCGTCACAGCGGGTGGACTACGAGGCTGAGCTGGCGGTGGTGATCGGCAAAAAGTGCAAAGCCGTAACCCCGGAGGAAGCGCCAAACTACATTTTCGGCTACACAGCTTTAAACGACGTGACCGCACGGGACATCCAGAAGGCGGACGGGCAGTGGACGCGCGCCAAATCGTTCGATACTTTCTGCCCGGTGGGGCCGTATATCGATACGGCGTACAACCCAGCGGGGCGGCGCGTGCAGAGCGTGGTGGACGGGATTGTCAGGCAGGAAGGGAATACCGACGACATGCTGTTTCGCCCCGCGGAGCTGGTCAGCTTCATCAGCGAGTGCATGACGCTGCTGCCCGGAGATATCATTGCGACGGGCACGCCGGAAGGCGTCGGGCCGCTTCGGCGCGGCGGCGTGGTGGAAATCCGCATAGACGGGCTGGAAACATTGCGCAACAGCGTGGAATGAGGAGGCTGTTATGTACGAATCGAAGCTCAAATCCCAGGATCTGGACAGGCTGTTTGAGGGAATACTGACGCTGAAGTCGGTGGAGGAGTGCTACATGTTCTTTGAAGACCTGTGTACCATTTCCGAGCTCAATTCCATCGCGCAGCGGTTCAAGGTGGCGGCGCTGCTGAAGAACAAGCACACCTGCCACGATATCTCCACGCAGACAGGCGCGAGCACGGCGACGATCAGCCGGGTGAACCGGTGCCTGCTGTACGGCACGGGCGGATACAACATGGTGTTAGAACGACTATCAGAGAGGGCAGATGGATCTTAGCGGGCTGAATGAAAGACAGCGTGAGGCGGTATTGCAGACGGAAGGGCCGGTGCTGGTGCTGGCGGGCGCAGGCTCCGGCAAAACGCGCGCGCTGACCACCAGGGCGGCATATTTGATAGAACGGGGCGTTGCGCCATGGAATATACTGGCGATCACGTTTACCAACAAGGCGGCGGCGGAGATGAGGCAGCGCATCGAGGCGCTGGTTCCCGACGCGCAGGACATGTGGGTTTCCACATTCCACGCGATGTGCGCCCGGCTGCTGCGCATGGAGGGCGAGCGGCTGGGGTACGCCCGCGGCTTTTCCATATACGACGCGGAAGACGCGCTGACCGTGGTCAAGGAATGTTTAAAGGAACTGGACATCGATAAGGACCTCATTGACCCGCGCGGCGCGCGTAGCGCAATCAGCCGCGCCAAGAACGACGGCGTCAGCCCCGCGCAGTACCGGCAGGTGTACGGCGAAGGCGACAACGTAAAGCTAACGGCCCGCGTGTACGCGCGCTACGAGGACAAGCTGCGCCAAAGCAACGCGATGGACTTTGACGACCTGTTGCTCAAAACGCTGCTGTTGTTTGACGAATACCCGGAGGTGCTGGAGAAATACCAGCGCCGTTTCCGCTATATCATGGTGGACGAATATCAGGACACCAATGCGGTGCAGTATCGCATCGTAAAAATGCTGGCCAAGGGCCACGGTAACATTTTCGTGGTGGGAGACGACGACCAATCCATTTACGGATGGCGCGGCGCGGACATCTCCAACATACTGGACTTTGAGAAGGACTTTCCGGGCGCGTGCGTGATACGCCTGGAGCAGAATTTCCGCTCGCACCAGGGCATATTGGACGCGGCCAACGGCGTGATCCGGCACAACCGGTCGCGGATGGGCAAGGAGTTGTGGTCGGCGGTGAGGACCGGCCAGAAACCGCTGGAGTTTCAGGCGGAGAGCGACCTGGAGGAAGCGCAGTTTGTGGCCGAAAAGGTGGCCAGCTTGCTGCGCGAGGGCAAATATTCCGCCACGGATATTGCGGTGCTCTACCGCATGAACAGCCAGTCGCGCGTGCTGGAAAACAAGCTGAAGGAGCGCGGCATACCGTACGCGATTTATGGCGGCCAGAGCTTCTACGAACGCAAGGAAATAAAGGACGTTCTGGCGTATCTTAACCTCTTGGTGAACCCCAGTGCGGATTTGTGCTTTATGCGCGCGGTGCAGGTGCCGCGGCGCGGTATCGGCGAAGTGTCGCTGGGCAAACTATATGCGGCGGCGCAGGAAAGGCGCGTTTCGCTGATGCGTATGTGCCGCGAGGCGGATGAAATACTGCCCAAAAGGACGGCTGATGCGCTGAAGGCTTTTGCGGACATGCTGGAGGGTATCGCTGCCGGGATGGAGGAGCGCACGCTGCTGCAGACGGTGGAGCTGGTGGTGGAGCGGTCCGGCTTGCGCGCTGCGCTGATGACCGACACCTCCGCAGAAGGGCGCATGCGCGTGCTGAACGTGGAGGAGTTTTTGCGCAGCGTGTCCGACTTCGAGCGGGAAGCGGGGGAAGGCGCTTCGCTGGAGGCGTTTTTAGAGCGCAACGCGCTGATATCCGATGTGGACGCGGTGGGCGAAGAGGATGGCAAGATCATGCTGATGACGCTGCACAGCGCCAAAGGGCTGGAATTCCCGGTGGTGTTCATCGTAGGCATGCAGGAAGGCCTGCTGCCGCACCAGATCAGCCTGATGGAAGGCGACGTGGAGGAAGAGCGGCGGCTATGCTATGTGGGCATGACGCGCGCGAAGAAGCGGCTGTATCTCACATGGAGTTCATCCCGGCTGATCCGCACCGGCGCGGGGTTCGAGCGGGTGGAAGCCAAACGGTCGCGCTTCCTATCGGAGATACCCGGGGGCTGCATAGAACCGGCGGGCGTCAAGCGCCATGCGCCGTCGTATGCCTCTCGCGAGCCGGAAAGCCACAGCCCGTATTCGTTCGCGTCGGGCCGGGTACAGATGCCCAAGGCGGCGGCGCCCAAGTCCAAAGCGCAGCATGCGCCGGACGAGTTTGTGGCAGGCCGGGTGGTGACGCACCCCAAGTTCGGCCGCGGGCAGATACTGTCCACCAACGGCGAGGGCGACGAGAAGATTGCGGTGGTGCGCTTCGACACTGCGGGAGAGAAGAAGATGTTTGTGGCGTTTGCGCCGCTTAAAATTGAGTAGAAGGACTCGAGTATGGACGACAAGAAACGGCGGATCGACGAGCTGGTAGAGCAGATCAATCTGCATGCCTATCGTTATTACACGCTGGACGATCCTATTATCAGCGACGCGGAATACGATGCGATGTACGATGAGCTGGTGGCGCTGGAATCGGAGACAGGGTATGTTCGCGCCGATTCGTCCACCCGGCGTGTGGGCGGCGAAGTGCTGCCCGGCTTTGAGAAGCAGGCGCATCTTAGGCCGCTGTACAGCCTGGACAAGGTGCGCACGCCGGAAGAGCTGGCGGCCTGGGAACAGCGCGCGAAAAAGATTGTGGACGAGCCGTACACCTATGTCGTGGAGTACAAGTACGACGGGCTGACGGTGAACCTGCGCTATGAAGGCGGCCTGCTGGTATCTGCGGCCACGCGGGGCGACGGCAGCGTGGGCGAGGTGATCACGCGGCAGGTGATGACGATTCCCACCGTGCCGCTGTCCATACCGTATAAAGGGCTGCTGGAAGTGCAGGGCGAAGGCCTGATGCGCCTGTCGCAGCTTAAAAAATATAACGAGACGGCGGACGAGCCTCTGAAAAACGCGCGCAACGCAGCGGCAGGCGCACTGCGCAACCTGGACCCGGCGGAGACCGCGTGCAGAAAGCTGAGTTTAGTGTGCTATGGCGTGGGCTATAAGGACGGCGCGCCATTAACCAGCCACCGCGAGATGCTGGAATTTCTGCGGGAGAACCATTTCCCCGTCAGCGATTTTGCCGTCACCGCGCACTCGCTGGACGAAGTGATGGCGGCGGTGAAAGAAGCCGAGAAGAATAGAGACAGCCTGGATTTCCTGATCGACGGCGCGGTGATCAAAATTGACAGCTACGCCGTGCGCGAGCGGCTGGGGTTCACGCAGAAGTTCCCGCGCTGGGCGGTGGCTTATAAATTCGCCGCGGTGGAGAAGACGACCACGCTGCTGGACGTGATCTGGCAGGTGGGGCGCACTGGCAAGCTGACGCCGGCTGCTGTACTGGAGCCGGTGGATATCGGGGGCGTGTCGGTATCGCGCGCGACGCTCAACAACATGGGCGATATCAGGCGCAAGGGAATAAAAGTGCCGTGCCGTGTGTTTCTGCGCCGCTCGGGCGACGTGATTCCCGAGATACTGGGCGTGGCGGAATACCTGCCCGAGTCTCAGGACGTGGAAGCGCCCGAGGTCTGCCCGGCTTGCGGGCATCCGGTGAGTGAGAAAGGCGCACACCTGTATTGCGAGAACATGCTGCTGTGCCGCCCGCAGCTCACGCGCGCGTTGGTGCACTTCGCTTCGCGGGACGCAATGAACATCGAAACGTTCTCCGACAAAACTGCGGAGGCGCTGTACGACCATTTGGGCCTTGCCGACGTGTCCGACCTGTATTATCTGGATTACGATAAAATCAAAGAGCTGCCCGGCTTCGGCGAGAAAAAGGTAGAGAACCTGCGCGCCGCGATTGAGCGCAGCAAAACGCGGCCGCTGGCGGCGTTCATCTATGCGCTGGGCATACCGGGCATCGGCTCCAAGACGGGCAAGGATCTCGCGCAGCGCTACGGCAGCATCAACGCGCTGGCGGAAGCGACGGAAGATGACCTGCTGACCATCGAGGGCGTGGGCCCCATATTGGCGCGCAACATCGTGGAGTACTTCCAGGACGAAAGGGCGCGCACCATCATCCGCCGGATGGAGGAGGCGGGGGTGTCCCTGCAATACGAGAGGACGGCGGTGGTTCAGTCGGCGTTTACCGGCAAGAAAGTGGTGCTGACCGGCACGCTGGAGAAATACACGCGCAAGGAAGCGTCGGAGATCATCGAACGGCTGGGCGGCGAAGTGGCTTCGTCAGTCAGCAAAACGACAGACTTCGTGCTGGCGGGCGAGAATGCCGGCAGCAAGCTCGCAAAGGCACAGGCACTGGGGGTTCGCATCATCAGCGAAGCGGAATTCGATGAGATGATCCGGTAATGCGGCGGGTTAAAATCTAAAGTGCAAAAGAAAAAGCGGCTTTGATGCATCATCAAAGCCGCTTTTGTTATCGGCAGATTATAGCAGTTTGCGCGTTTCCACGCCCACGCTGCCAGAGCCCAGCGTGATCACGATATCGCCCGGGGAAGCGTGTTCGTCGAGGTATGCGCTGATCTCTTCAAACGTCGGTATGTAGACGCACGGCGTATGCGGTGCAATGGCGGCCACCAGATCGCGCGCGTGGATCTCGCCGCGGTCAATGTCGCGGCCCGGGTAAATATCCGGCACCAGCACCATATCCGCATCGGTAAAGCTGGTTGCGTATTTGTTCTTGAGCGTTTTGGCGCGCGTGTAGCTATTGCACTGGAACACCACCCATATCTTTTTGTGCGGGTAGCGTTTTGCCGCCTGCAGGCACGCCATGATTTCAGCGGGGTGATGGGCAAAGTCGTGGATGATCTTTACGCCGTTCTTTTCGCCCATCAGCTCGAAACGGCGGCCCGCCAGATGGTAGTGCGCCAGCGCTTTGGCCGCGTCATGAAGGTCGACGCCGAACGTGTCGCGGCAGACTGCGATGGCGGCCAGCGCGTTGCTGATGTTGTGCCGGCCTACGACGGACAGCCTGACCCGAACCGTGCCGTCCGGCGTGACGGCGTCGAACGAGCCGCAGCCCATGTCGTCGTATTCCTCGCTCACGGCAATGTAGTCTGCGCCCTCAAAGCCGTATGTGACGATGAGGCGGCCGCAGGAAGCGGCGAGCTTCTTCACTAGCGGGTCGTGCACGTTGGCAAATAACGTACCGGACTTTGGCATCAGCGCGACGAATTTTTCAAACGCTTGATAGATGTGGTTGATGTCCTTGTAGTAATCGAGGTGGTCGTCGTCGATGTTGTTGATCAACACGCAGGTGGGCCGCAGCGTCAGGAAGCTCTCCACATACTCGCAGGCCTCCGTCAGAAACGCGGGGTAGTCGCCCACGGCTACGCCACAGCCTAGGAAGTCCACCATGCCCCCGATATGTACAGTCAGGTTCACGCCGCATTCGCGCAGTATCAGCGTGCACATCGATGCGATCGTCGTTTTGCCGTGGCAGCCCGCGATGCCGACCACCGTCTCGAACTGGCGGCTGATCTCGCCCAGCAGCATGGAGCGCTCCATCATTGGCAAGCCGAGCTCTTTGGCGCGGTCGTATTCCGGGTTTCCGGGTTTGATTGCTGCGGAGTAAACAACCAGGTCTGCGTCCTCCACGTGTTCGGCGCGGTGACCGATGGTCAGAGGGATACCTGCCTCCCGCAGCTTGGCAGTAAACGCAGATTCGTTTATATCCGAGCCTTTAGGTTTGTATCCTAAGTTTTTAAGTATCACGGCGAGGCCGCTCATGCTGCACCCGCCGATACCGATGAAATGAACAGTTTTGCCTGCAAATTGTTGTAAGTCCATATTACCACTCCTGCGCGCCTGTATTGGAAGGGCGCTGTAGCATTATACTCCAAACTGCCGCTTTATATCAATAAATAGGTGATACCCTATTTAAAAAAGCCCTTATTCGCACTATAATAGCATATGAAATACTAGCAGCGAGGTGCGCCCCATGGAAAAAGCCGACAGAAAGACGCGCCTGGCCGTGGTGTCCTCCATGCTGACGGGCAACCCGGGCCGGGTTTATTCGCTCAAGGTGTTCTGCGACATGTTCGGCGCGGCAAAATCCACGATGAGCGAAGATATCTCGATATTGCGCGGTATATTCAAAAAATACGGCAGGGGCGATATCGAGGTGGCGCTGGGCGCAGGCGGCGGCGTGAAATATGTGCCAGTGCCCACGGCTCAGCAGAAAGAGGGAATTCTTCAGGAGATAGCCGGTCTGCTTGCCGACCCGTCCCGCATACTGCCCGGCGGGTACATCTATACGGTGGACGTGTTCTCCAATCCACAGTATGTGACGGGCATGGGCGACATCCTCGCATCCATGTTCGCGCGGGCTAATCCGGATTTTGTGGCAACGGTGGAGACCAAGGGCATCGCTTTGGGGTTCAGCGTGGCGCGCGCTCTGGGCAAACCGCTGGTGATCGCGCGGCGCGACCATAAAATCACCGAGGGCTCGGTGGTGACGATCAATTACCTCACCGGTTCGTCCCGGCGCATGGTGACCATGTCGATGTCCAAACGCGCCGTCAGCGCGGGCCAAAAGGCGCTGCTGGTCGACGATTTTATTGCGGGCGGCGGTACGGTGCACGCGCTGTGCGAGATGATGAAGGAGTTTTCCATCACCGTGGTCGGCATCGGTGCGGCCATCGTGACCCGCCAGCCCGAGAAGAAGCAGGTGGACAACTACCGTGCGCTGCTGGTGCTGGAAGAGGTGGACACCGCGGCGGAGCGCATCGTGATCCGTCCGGCGTGAGCGCAAGCCGTCACTTCACCTTTAGTTTATATTCCAACACCTTAAATGCGTCATTCAGTTTTTCGGCGCTGTCTAAATTTAAGATAACGGGAAACAGTATGCCGACTGGTTTTGCCTGTTCAAAATGCGTTTTAATATTTAACTGATTGACACCCTCTATTGTTTTTTCAGTGAAGTAAAACGTCAGTTTAAAACCCGTATCCCATACGGACAGGTACTGTCAAGAAAATTTCGCAAATTTGATTGCCGCCTGGTGGCCCGCAGCTAGCTGATAGCTGAACCGGCTTCTTCTTTCAGCATCTCGTCCA
>JBMNOT010000088.1:0-8103 GCA_050943225.1 Christensenellales bacterium
GTTGTGGTCAGCAGCACGCGGCGGCCCATGGATGAAAGCCTATGGCCCAGGCAATACAGCGCCGTGGTTTTGCCGCCTGCGCCGACGATCGCGATGACCATTTCAGGCGGTTCCTTGAAGAGAATTCATGCTTACATTTTATATGAAACGGACGGATGTGGCAACGATGGGCATACGCAAAAACAGATAAGGGCAGAATGCGAAAAAAATACAGAAAAAAATATGTATTTCGCCCGCTGGATACGTTGACAAATGCGCATTGGCATGATACATTCAAAATATAAAAAATATTTAGACAATCAAAAAGATTTTGTATTTTTGTTACCGCCGAATGAAGGTTGGGTGATAATTCATTAATTCCGACCACAGTACACTTAACACTCAAAAAACGCCTGTTTCAAGGTATTTCCGATGGAGTTTCTCAAGGGTATGACGCATAAAGCGCAGTTTAAAGGAACACAGAGGCAATACTCTATTGCCTTATAAAATATTGAAATAACAGCGAAAGGGAATGGAAAAATGGATTTTGCGTTAATCAAGAAGGCGGCTGAAGACTACGAAGCGGCGATGACAAAGTTTTTGAGGGATCTTATCGCGATACCCGGCGAAAGTGCGGGGGAAGAGAAAGTGGTCCAGCGCATCAGGCAGGAAATGGAAGCTGTCGGTTTTGACCGTGTCGAGATCGACAAGATGGGCAACATCTTAGGCTATATGGGTAGCGGCGACAAGATCATTGCATTTGATGCGCACATTGATACGGTAGGCATCGGCAACCGGGATAACTGGACGTTTGAACCGTACGAGGGCTACGAGACCGACGAGGAGATTGGCGGCCGCGGCGCGTCCGACCAGCTGGGCGGCATTGTGAGCACGGTGTACGGCGCGAAAATCATGAAAGAACAGGGGCTGCTGGCGGGATACACCATTCTGGTGTCGGGTACCGTGCAGGAGGAGGATTGCGACGGCCTGTGCTGGCAGTACATCATCAACGAAGACAAAGTGCGCCCGGAGTTCGTGGTGATCACCGAGCCCACTGACGGCAACATCTACCGCGGTCAGCGTGGCCGTATGGAGATCCGCGTTGATGTCAAGGGCGTCTCGTGCCACGGCAGCGCGCCTGAGCGCGGCGATAACGCGATCTACAAGATGGCCGAAATTTTGATGGAAGTCAAAGAGCTCAACGATCGGCTGCATTACGACCCGTTCCTGGGCAAGGGCACGCTGGCAGTGTCCGAGATATTCTTCACGTCGCCTTCGCGCTGCGCTGTGGCGGATAGCTGTTCCATATCCATCGACCGGCGCCTGACGGACGGCGAAACATATGAGTCGGCGCTGGAGGAGATACGTGCGCTGCCGTCCGTGAAGAAGTACAACGCCGAAGTGTCCATGTACAAGTACGACCGTCCTTCCTACACCGGCCTGGTGTACCCGACGGACTGCTACTTCCCGACCTGGGTGTCTCCGGAAGACCACATCACCACTCAGGCGATGGTGGAAGCGTACCGCGGCATGTACGGCGAACCTGTGGTGGACAAGTGGACGTTCTCGACCAACGGCGTGTCCATCATGGGACGGTTCGGCATACCGTGCATTGGCTTAGGACCCGGCAAGGAAGCCCAGGCGCACGCGCCCAACGAGAAGACCTGGAAGGCCGACCTTGTCAAGTGCGCGGCTATATACGCGGCTCTGCCGACGTGCTACCGCAAGAGAGATGTTCAATAATACCGGAGGGAATATTAATATATGAAGCAATTGATTGAAAAAATAAACAGCCTGAATCTGAAAAATATGTACCTCAACGACTTCTTCCTAACATGGGAGAAATCGGACGAGGAAATCGAAGGCGTATTTTTGGTGGCGGAGCTGCTGCGCAAAATGCGCGAAAACAACATCTCCGCGCGCATATTCGACAGCGGCCTGGGCATTTCGCTGTTTCGGGACAACTCCACCCGCACCCGCTTCAGCTTTGCCAGCGCGTGCAACCTGCTGGGCCTCACTGTACAGGACCTCGACGAAGGCAAGTCTCAGATTGCCCACGGCGAGACGGTGCGAGAAACGGCGAACATGATTTCGTTCATGGCGGACGTCATCGGTATCCGCGACGATATGTACATCGGCAAGGGCAACAAGTATATGCGCGACGTGGCCCAGTACGTGCAGCAGGGCTATGAAGACGGCGTGCTGGAGCAGCGGCCCACGCTGGTCAACCTGCAGTGCGACATCGACCACCCGACGCAGACGATGGCCGACATGCTGCACATCATCAAGCACTTCGGCGGCGTGGAAAACCTGAAGGGCAAGAAGTTAGCGATGACGTGGGCTTATTCGCCGTCGTACGGCAAGCCGCTGTCGGTGCCGCAGGGCGTGATAGGGCTCATGACCCGTTTCGGCATGGACGTGGTGCTGGCGCATCCGGAAGGCTACGAGGTAATGAGCGACGTCGAGGAAGTGGCGCGCAAAAACGCGGCGGCTTCGGGCGGCAGCTTTACCAAAACCAACAGTATGCAGGAAGCGTTCAGGGACGCGGATATCGTATATCCCAAGAGCTGGGCGCCTTTCGCGGCGATGGAGAAGCGCACCGACCTATACGGCAAGGGCAACTTCGACGGCATCAAGGAGCTGGAGAAAGAGCTGCTGGCTCAGAACGCGCAGCATAAGGACTGGGAATGCACCGAAGAGATGATGGCGCTGACGAAAAACAAAGAGGCGCTGTATCTGCACTGCCTGCCGGCGGATATTACCGGCGTGTCGTGCGCGGAGGGCGAGGTGGCGGAATCGGCGTTCGACCGTTACCGCGTGCCGCTGTATAAGCAGGCGGGCAACAAGCCGTACATCATTGCTGCGATGATACTTTTGAGCAAAGTGAAAGACCTGGGCGCTGTGCTTGCCGGCCTTATCGACAGGGTGAACCCCAGATGGATAGGGTAAATCCTGTGAACAAGAGAGTTGTTATCGCACTGGGCGGTAACGCGCTGGGGGAAAACCTGTCGGAGCAGATGGTCGCCATCAGGGGCACCAGCAAGAAAATCGTGGAACTCGTGAAGGCGGATTATCAGGTTGTGCTGACGCATGGCAACGGCCCGCAGGTGGGGCTGGTGACCGACTGCTTTGACACCTATAAAATTGACCACGACATCGACCGGTTTACGATGTCGGTCTGCGTCAGCATTACGCAGGGCTATATCGGCTACGACCTGCAGAACATGCTTCGCGAGGAACTTTTGAACCAGGGCCTGAACATTCCGGTTTCCACGGTCATTACGCAGGTGATCGTGGACCCGGACGACCCGGCGTTTGCGGAGCCCACCAAGCCCATCGGGCTGTATCTTACCGACGAGCAGGCTGAAAGGCGGCGGAAGATGGGCGAAGTGCTTGTGAAGTTCCCCAAAGGCTGGCGGCAGGTGGTGGCTTCGCCCGAGCCGCAGCACATCGTGGAGATCGAGACCATTCGCGTGCTGATGGAGGCAGGGCAGGTGGTTATCGCGTGCGGCGGTGGCGGCATACCGGTGCAGCAGATCGGCAACCGGCTGAAAGGCGTGGAAGCTATCATCGACAAGGATTTGACCAGCGCCAAGCTCGCAACTTTGATAGATGCGGACTACTTTGTCATACTTACGGCAGTGGAGAAGGTAGCGCTCAACTACGGCAAGGAGAACGAGCAGTGGCTGAGCCGCCTGACGCTTCAGGAAGCGCAGAAATACATCGACGAAGGCCATTTCGGCAAAGGCTCCATGCTGCCCAAGGTGAAGGCGGCGATGCACGTGGTGCAGGCCAAGCCGCAGTGCAAGGCGCTGATCACGTCGCTTGATAAGCTGATGGACGGCTTGGAAGGCAGAACCGGCACGGTTATTGTGCCGTAACGGCAACTTGACGAAAACCTGCGGTTTTTCGCCAGCTTTCCGGTTTTGTCAGTTCCTCGTCCAAAACTGACAAAACCGCAAGGTGTGGGCTGCGCGGGAAAAGCCCGACTTGCCCACGAAACTGTATTAGAGGTTCTTCATTCTGCGTAATACTGAAGGTCATTTCCCTGACGGGATTATTAAGAGATAACATTCCTTGAGCGGTTTGGCGGCAGGGCCGCGTAGACTTGAACCTTAACGGGCAGAAAGGAAACGGCGATGATACTGATCGGCAACGGGGTGCTTATTACCCAGAATGCATCTTGTCCTGTGATCCATGACGGTTGTGTGGCTGTGGACGGGACGACGATCGCGGATTTCGGCACAACTTCGGAGATGAAGGTCAAATACGCTGGCGGCGAATTCTACGACGCGCAGGGCGGCGTCATCATGCCGGGCCTTATCAATGCGCACGGCCATATCTACAGCGCGTTCGCACGCGGCATGAGCTTAAAGAACAGCAAGGTGTCCAAAAACTTCACGCAGATACTGGAGAACCTGTGGTGGCGTGTGGATCGAGCGCTGGACCTGCCGGAAATCGAATACAGCGCATACACCACGTATATCGACGGCATCCGCAACGGCGTGACCACTGTGTTCGATCACCACGCCAGCGCTGGCCGCGTGCCAGGCAGCCTTTTTGCCATCGCGGAGGTGGTGAAAAAGCTGGGCGTGCGCACGTCACTTTGCTATGAGGTGTCGGACCGGGACGGTGAGAAAATCGCCGATGAGGGCATCAAGGAGAACGCGGATTTCATCGCCTATGCCAAAGGGCAGGACGACGATATGATAAAAGGCCTGTTCGGCCTGCACGCGTCGTTCACGCTGTCGGATAACACGCTGGAAAAATGCGTCGCGGCGTCTGGCGGCGCAGGCTTCCACGTGCACGTGGCGGAGGGCATCGACGATCTGTACGACAGCCTAAAGAAATACGGCAAGCGCGTGGTGGAGCGTCTGCACGACGTTTCCATACTGGGGCCGCAGAGCATTGCGGTGCACTGCATCCACATCAACGCGCGGGAGATGGACATACTCAAAGACACCGATACCATTGTGGTGCACAACCCGGAATCCAACATGGGCAACGCGGTGGGCTGCTCGGCGGCATTGCACATGATGCAAAAAGGCATACTGATGGGGCTCGGTACCGACGGCTACACCACCGACATGCTGGAGTCCTTCAAAGTGGCAAACATACTGCATAAGCACAACCTCGGAGACCCCAGCGTGGGCTGGGCCGAGAGCGCGCAGATGCTGCTTGTCAACAATGCGAAAATCTGCGCCCGCTATTTCAAGAAACCCCTGGGCGTTATCGACAAGGGCGCTTATGCGGACATCATCGTGGTGGACTACGAGGCGCCCACGCCCATTACGGAAAGCAACACGTCGTCGCACATACTGTTCGGCATGATGGGCCGCAGCGTGCGCTCGACGATGGTGAACGGACGCTTTGTGATGAAGGACCGCGAAATTTTGACTGTGGACGAACGGGAAGTTTACCGCAAGGCGCGCGAACTGGCCGCCGCGTTCTGGGAAAAGGCTTAAGTGTCCGCCAAACGATAAAGGGGAGAACTCAATGAGCGAAATCATGACGCCGATGCCGTTTAATATGCTGATGCGCTGGATGGTCACGGAATACCGTGAGCGTGGCAGCGTGTTTGGCGTACATAAAAATAAATTCTACCGCAACCGATCGGGCCGAACGGTGAACATACTGGGGAAAGAGCTCGGCAGCCCGCTGGGGCCGGCGGCAGGCCCCAACACGCAACTGGCGCAGAACCTGGTCGCATCGTATGTGGCGGGCCTCAGATTCATGGAGCTCAAAACCGTACAGACGATGGACGGCGAGGAGCTGCGCAAATGCATCCCGCGCCCGTGCATAAACGCCCAGGACGAGGGCTACAACGTCGAGTGGTCCACCGAACTGACGGTACAGCAGGCGTTTGAGGAATACGTCAAAGGCTGGTTTGCCGTGCACGTGGCGATGAAGGAGTTCAGCCTTTCGGACAAGTCGGACGTCATGTTCAACATGAGCGTGGGGTACGACTATGCGGGCATTACGTCTGAGAAAATCGACAGCTTCATCAATAACCTCGCGGACGCAAGCGGCACCGGGATTTTCCAGGAATGCCGCAGGTGGCTGCTGGACAACATCGATCTGTTTGAAAACGTGACAGCTGAGGACGTCGAGGCGATACCCAAAACCGTATCGTCGTCCATCACGCTGTCCACGCTGCACGGCTGCCCGCCGGAGGAGATCGAAAAAATCGCGCACCACTTCCTCACCGTCAAGAAAATGGATACCTTCATCAAGGTGAATCCTACGCTGCTTGGCTATGACTTTGTGCGCGACATATTAAACAAGCTGGGTTACGGCTACGTCAGTTTCGACACGCGGCACTTTGAGCAGGACTTAAAGTTCCCCGACGCGGTGGCGCTGATCGGCCGACTGATGGAGACCGCCAAACAGCAGGGGCTGAGGTTCGGCGTCAAGGTGTCCAATACGTTCCCGGTGCAGATCAGGAACGGCGAGCTGCTTGGCGAGTTTATGTATATGTCCGGGCGGGCGCTGTTCCCGCTTAGCATCAACGTGGCCAGGAAGCTCAGCAACCATTTCGACGGCAAACTGCCCATCTCGTATTCGGGCGGCGCGGATGCGTTCAACATAGAGCGCATACTGAAAACCGGCATCAGGCCTGTCACGTTTGCCACGACGATTCTAAAGCCGGGCGGCTATGCCCGCGGCAAACAGCTCAGCGAAAAAGCGGAGAGAGCCGTGTATGCGGGCGATGGCATCGACGTGGCGGCGCTCAATGAGCTGGCAGACAGCGTGCTTTCCGACCCGTATATTTTAAAGGACGCGCGCGAGGTGGATACGCGAAAGACGGATTCCCGCCTGCCGCTGTTCGACTGTTTCAAAGCGCCGTGCAAGCAGGGCGGCTGCCCCATCGAACAGCAGATACCCGAATACCTGCAATGCGTCGTGCGGGGCGATTACGACAGGGCGTTTGAGATCATTGTGATCGACAACGCTCTGCCCGCGGTGACGGGGGAAATATGCAGCCACGTGTGCCAGACCAAGTGCACGCGCATCGATTACGACGAACCGCTGCAGATTCGGCAGGCCAAGCGCCTGGCTTCTCAGAATGCGCAGCAGAAATACATCGACAGCTTAAAGCCCGTGCCGCTGCGTACCGACAAAAAGGTCGCGGTGATCGGTGCGGGTCCGGGCGGCATCGCGGCAGGCGTGTACCTGCGCCGAAACGGCGTGGACGTGACGGTCTACGAGCGGCGCGAAAAGCCCATGGGCGTAGTGCAGTATCTGATACCGGAATTCCGCATATCACAGGCCGCGATTGACCTCGACTATCAGATGGCGGTGAAGACGGGCGTTCAGTTCCGTTTCGGCGTAAAGGACATCGATGTCCAAAGACTGAAAAGCGAGTATGACTTTGTCGTCATCGCGACAGGCGCGTGGAAAGAAGGCGTCTGCCCGGTCAGGTGCGGCGGCGACAACACGATAGACGCACTGAACTTTCTCGAACGCTCCAAAGAGGCGAACTGTAAGCTGGATCTCGGCAAATCGGTGGCGGTGATCGGCGGCGGCGACGTGGCGATGGACTGCGCCCGCGCCGCGCTGAGGGCCAACGGCTCGCCCAAGGTGACCATCGTATATCGGCGCACGCGCGAATTCATGCCCGCCCAGCCGGAAGAAATCCGCCTGGCGTTTCAGGACGGCGTGGAACTACTGGAACTGCTGGCGCCCGTATCTTATGAGAACGGCCTGCTGACGGTGGAAGTGATGAAGCTGGGCGACAAAGGCGAAGACGGCCGCCGCAGCGTGGTGCCCACGGGCGAGACCAAAGAGATGCCCTTCGATACGGTGATTAACGCGGTGGGGACCCGCGTGGACACGGAGCTTTTCGCGTGCGACGCTATCGACCGGACGGGCAGCGGCTATGCCATAGTGGACGAAAAAAGCTGCCAGACCAGCATGGAGGGCGTGTACGTATCCGGCGACTGCCGCCGCGGCGCAGCCACCATCGTGGAAGCCATGGCGGACAGCAAGCGAATCGCGAAGGACATACTCGCGAGGCTGAGCCTTTCGCACGACTTTATTCGCGTTAAGCGGGAGACGGACGCGGAGAATATCCGCAGCGCCCGCGGGGTGCTGTCGGGCAAGCTGGACAATTCCAACGACGCC
>JBMNOT010000089.1:0-8061 GCA_050943225.1 Christensenellales bacterium
CGCCCTGATTGCCAAACCCGAAGCGGAACACTTCCTCGCTGATATACGGCGTGTCCGTCTCTATGCCGAATATCGCCCACGTGCCCAGGCTGATGAACGCCCAGTCCACATCAGTGCGCGACAGCGGCGTGCCCGCTATGGCGCTGGCCGTATCGTGCGACGCCACCGCCACAACCGGCACGGCGGGCACTTCAAACTCGGTGCATATGCTCTGCTGCATCGGCCCCAGCACGGTGCCCGGCAGAACGGGCTTTGTAAACAGGCGCTCCGGTATGCCCAGCGGCCCCAGTATGTCCTTTTGCCACGTCTTGGTCTGCTGGTCCACCATCAGCGTCATCGTGGCGTTGGTGTACTCGTTCGCCGCAACGCCTGTCAGGTAATAGTTCAGCAGATCGGGTATCATCAGGAATTTGTCCGCTATAGCCAGCTCCGGCGCGTCCTCCTGCAAAAGCCCGTAGATGTGGTACAGGCCCATGATGCCATTGGTATTCGCTCCTCCCAGGCGGAACACGTTGTATTCGCCAAACCGCTCATCCAGCAGCGGCTTGTACCTGTGCCGGAGCTCGTCCCGGTAGTTCGCAGGGTTGCCAACCAGCTTGCCCTTTTTATCGATAAAGCCGAAATCACACCCCCAGGTGTCAACCCCCACGGATACAATGTCCGGATATTTCATAAACGCCTTCTGCATGCCGATCTTGAGCTCGGATGCAAGGCGCAGTATATCCCAGTATAATGTGCCGGCGTAAGCAACCGGACGATTGTCATATTCGTGAATCTCTTCCATCTCGAACGTGCTGCCGTTGTACAGCGCCACAATGCAGCGGCCATGGCTGGCCCCGTAATCGAAGATCAGGTATTTCTTTGTATTCACTGGTTTCCTCCTGTAAAAATGATTACCCATGCCGCCCCATGCAGGGGCGGCCACCCCTACCAAGGCATGTACCACCCCGGACAAGAGGAAGGGTTGCCCGGGGTGTACATCACAACTGATTGCCTACTATTTGAGATATTTGTCCACGTTGGCGGGCGTCACAGCTTCGAGGTCCACCAATATCTTCTCATCCAGCTTCTGCCCGTCCAGGAACTTCGCTGCAGCTTCCGTGGCGGTGTAAGCCTGCAGCCAGAAGTTCTTGTACACAGTCGCTTCCATCGTGCCTTCCTTGATGGCTTTCAGCGCATCCTGGTTGCCGTCGATGCCGCCCACAACAACCTGATCCAGCTTGCCGGCTTCTTTGAGCGCTTCCACGGCGCCCAGCGCCATCTCGTCGTTGCAGCTGAATATGATCTTCAGATTCGGATGGGCCTGCAGCAGGTTCTGCGTGGTGTTAAAAGCAGTTGCGCGGTCAAACTTGGCGTCCTGAATGTCCACCAGCTTGATGTTCGGGTATTTTTTGAACACAGCCTGCGCAGCGTTCGACAGGTCAATCGTCACCTGTCCGCCGGACGGGCCTTCCAGTATAACCGCTTCTCCCTCTTCACCCGCCAGACGAACCAGTTCTTCGGCGCACAGCGTGCCGCAGATGGTGTTATCTGCCACCACGAAGGTCTCGTAATGGACGGTGCCGCTGTCGGTGTTGATCTTGGTGTTCAGGTTGATGACAGGAATGTTCGCCGCGTTGACCTCCTCAATCACCGGAACAATACCGGTGGAGTCCGCCGGGCACATAATCAGGATATCCTTCTTCTGGGCGATCACCTGCTGTGCCAGCGCAATCTGCTCCTCATTGTTGTTGGATTCGATAGGAGCCACCACCTCGATATCCATTCCAAATTCCGCTGCAGCCGCCTTCGCGCCTTCCGCAGCCTCCAGCCATACCGGGTTTGTCAGGTCCTTCAGTATCAGCGTCGCCTTTTTGCCGACAGCGCCCGGATATTTGTACTCACTCTCAGGTTCCTGAGCTTCGGGCTCTTCCGGTGCCGCAGGAGCCTCCGTCTTCTCAGGAGCTTCTGTCGCCGCCGGCGCTTCGGGCTCCGCAGCCGGTGTTTTCTCCGGCCCAGCACAGCCAACCAGCGCAGCAATCATGACCGCAACAAGCAGCAGTAATCCAATCCTCTTCATTTCTACTCCTCCTTTATTATTTTTGTGCTGATATGCTAATGGATTTATAAAAAACGCAACTGGGCGTTTTTTAGCTCCGATTAGACTTACATCTGCAGCAAGGCAATCTGCTTTTGCCTGGCCTTTTCCATCAGCGCGGCGAATATGATGACCAAACCGAATACCGCCTCCTGCCACAGGTGCGAAACGCCCAGCACCGCCAGCGCGTTGGTCAAAAACACCATGATCAGCACGCCGATAATGGTGTTGCCCACGCCGCCTTTGCCGCCGGTAATCGCCGTACCGCCTACCAGCGTCGCCGCGATGGCCATCAGCCCGTAGTGCGTGCCCATATTGGGTTCGGCGCAGTCCAAAACCGCCGCATACAACAGTCCCGCAATCGCAGCCAAAAGGCCGGAGATCGTGTAGATGATGATGATAATGCGGTCGGTGTTCACACCTGTAATGCGCGTCGCTCTGGCGTTTAGCCCCACGCAGTATACGTTGCGCCCGAAGGTCGTCTTGCGCATCAGGAACAGCAGCACGAGGAATATCACGGCAGCGATGATAAACGGGTTGGATATCTTCATGGTGTTTGTAAATTCCACCACCGCGCCCTTGGAGATTGAGGTGAAGGCCGGCACAAAGCCGAATATCTTTTTGCCCGCCAGTACGAACAGCACCAATCCGCGCACCAGCCAGTCCATGCCATACGTGGCGATAAACGGCGATAATTTTACCTTGGAAATCAGCAGCCCGTTAACCGCGCCGATGCCAGCGCCGATGGCGAGGCCCACAATGATGCCCGGCACCACATACCCCTCAATAATCAGCGTCGCCCCAATGTACGATGCGAACGCCGCCACCGAACCGACGGACAGATCCAGCCCGCCGGTCAGTATCGCCAGCGTCATGCCGAGGCAGTAGATCAGCATGAACGACGCCTGGCTCATGATCACTGTGAATATGTTCTCAACGGGGTCGTTGGCAAAAATGCTCGCCACCACCACGATCAGAACCAGCAATATGATCTTGGACTGCTTGAGAATGAATCCGCCTGCCTTACTCATTGCTCCACCCTCCTCAGTTCCTCAAGTTTGCGCCGCTCGTTGATGATGACATCCGTGATGATGACGACCAGTATAACCAGTCCAATGATCACATACTGCAGCGAGGGCGTGATATTCAAAAACCTCAGGCCGTTTTTCAGCAGCGATATCAGTATCGCGCCGATCAGCGTACCCACAAGGCCGCCGCGCCCGCCGTCAAACGGCGTACCGCCGATGATGACGGTGGCAATCGCGCTGAACTCAAAACCGTTGCCGATCGTCGCGTTGCCGTTGTTGGCTTTGCTGGCCAGCAGTATGCCGCCCACAGATGCCGTAATGCCGGAGATCAGAAACGACAGGATATACGTGCCCCGCGTGCTGATACCGGCCAGCATCGCCGCCTGCTCCGAACCGCCGATGGAGTATATCCTGTAACCGAATTTGGTCTTGGTCAGCACAAACAGCATCACGGCGAATATCACGGCCACGATCCAGATATGCACGTGCAGGCCGAGGAATACGCTGGTGCTGGCGCCAATCGCTTTGAAGTCGTTGTTGCCCGTGTTGATGATGTCGCCGTCGCAGATCACCAGCGCGAGGCCTTTTGCAAGGCTCATCGTGGCAAACGTCGTCACGAAATGGTCCAGCTTCTGTATGCCCACCAGGTAGCCGTTGAGCAGCCCGATCAGCGCGCCGCTCGCAATGCCCGCCAGCAGCGCGACCACCACGTGCGCGCCGTTCGACAGCAATATGGTGGTAACGATAGCGGTCAGCGACATCACGGAACCCGCCGACATGTCGATTTTGCCGAGCAGTATCACCAGCGTCATGCCGGTGGCCACAACGAGCAGTATCGAAGTGTCTTTCAGCAGGTTGTGAATGTTGTACCAGCTGAAAAACCCCTCCGCTAAAATGCTCATGATGATGAACAATACAGCAACGCCGATAAGCAGCCCCAGCTTTTCGCGGCTTTGGAAGTTCTGTTTTTTCTGTTTCATACCCATCCCCTCCTAAATGCTGCACGCCAGCAGCTTCTCCTGTGTCGCTTCGCTGTGCGGAAATTCCTGCGTCACTTTGCCGTCCTTCATCACATAGATGCGGTCACACAGGCCCAGCAGTTCCGGCATGTCGGAGGATATCATGAGCACGGCTTTGCCCTGTTTCACCAGCGCGTTCATGATCTCGTATATCTCCTCGCGAGCGCCCACGTCGATGCCGCGTGTCGGTTCATCAAACAGTATCAGGTCGCACTGTGCGCACAGCCATTTGGCCACAACCACCTTCTGCTGGTTGCCGCCGGAGAGATACTCAACATGCTTGTCTATCGAGTTGGTCACAATGCCCAGTTCTTTTACATATTTGTTAGCTGTTTCCGCCTCCGCCTTTTTGTTGAGTATGCCGTTTTTAAACAGCTGAGGAAGCGATGCGTGCACGATGTTCTGCCGTATCGGCATTTCGACGATGACGCCCTCTTCCTTGCGGTCTTCCGGCACCAGCCCCACTTTCAGCCGGGTCGTCATGCGCGTATTCAGGCGCCTGTATTTTTTGCCGAACAGCACGACTTCGCCGCTTTCAAACCGGTCAAAACCGAATATCGCCTTTATCAGCTCTGTACGGCCCGCTCCCACCAGACCGGAAATGCCGACAATCTCGCCGCGGTGCACCTTCAAACTCACATCCTTGAAGCGGTAAGAGCTCAGGTTGTCAATACGGAGCACCTCCTCGCCCACTTCGGTGCAGAACTCGCGGTGATACTGGTTGGTGATCTCGCGGCCCACCATCATTTTGATGATCCTGTCAGTGGTCGCTTCGCTGGCGTCCAGCGTGCCCACCAGAGCGCCGTCGCGCAGCACGCTGATTGTATCGGCGATCTCTTTGAGCTCTTCCAGCCGGTGCGAAATGTAGATGATGGAGACGCCCTCGTTCTTGAGCTTGCGGATGATTTCAAACAGCTTGGATATCTCGTTGCGCGTCAGCGTCGCCGTCGGCTCGTCCATGATGAGCACTTTGGATTTAAACGACAGCGCTTTGGCCACCTCAATCATCTGCTGCTGCGCAATGCCTAAAGACGACACGCGCGTTCTGGGGTCCAGGTTAAGGCCGAGAAAACCCAGCAGCTCGCGGCTTTTGGCGTTCATCTCCTCGATGTCAATCACGGGAATCCCTCTTTTTTTCACCGGTTCCCGCCCCAGGAAAATATTCTGGGCAATCGTCCTGTTGGGAAGCAGGTTGAACTCCTGGTGAATAATGCTGACGCCGAGTTCCTGCATCTGCCGTATGCTCTTCACCTCGATGGGTTTTCCCTCAAACAGCAGCTCTCCTCCATCCTTCTGGTACACGCCGGATATGATCTTCATCAGCGTCGACTTTCCGGCGCCGTTCTCTCCCACCACAACGTGAACCTCGCCTTTGCGGACGCGCATATTGATGCCCAACAGCACCTTAACGCCCGAAAAGCTCTTGCTCACATCGCGGATCTCCAGAATCACATCGTCATGCATTTATCTCTCTCCTTCATATCAATATCGCCGCGCATACCGCTATTACCAGCAGGCGGTCAGCACATCCAGCACATCGTCCGGATCAAGATGCCCGCCCCGCGGCGACCTTTGAGCAGCCAGGGCGATTTCGCGGAGCGACTCTTTCGTGACACCCATCTCCCTGAGCGTCACCGGCATTCCCCATTTCCGGTACTGCTCCCGCAATGCCGAAATGCCCTCAAGGCCGGCCTCAAGGTTGCTTCTTCTCTGGATACCGAATATGCGCCCGGCAAACTGCGCAAATTTTTCAGGCCCTTTGCGGCACAGATGCTCCATCCACGCCGGATGCACCGCCGCCAGCCCCGCGCCGTGCGCCACGTCGTAGCGCGCGCTGATCTCCAGCTCAATAGTATGGGCGTCAAACGCGCCCATTCCTCGTCCGCTGTCGCACAGCCCGCACAGCGCCAGCGACGACGCCCATGCCAGCACGCCGCGCAGCGTCACGTCATCCGGCCTCTCCAGCACGGCGGCGCTCTCCAGCACCGTTTGCACCACGCCCTCAGCCATTCGGTCCTGCAGCGGCGTGTCCGGCGTGCCGTCAAAATATTTCTCCAGCACATGCGAGATGGTATCAACCATGCCGCACGCGGTGAGATGTCTGGGCACGCTGACCATCAGTTCCGGGTCAATCACCGATACTTTGGGATAAATAAGCGGGCTGCGCAGCACATATTTCTGATCTGTCTGCTCGTTGGTGATCACGCAGTTGGCGTTCATTTCAGAGCCGGTGCCGGATATCGTCAGCACGCACAACACAGGCAGCGCCCGCTGCGGCTGCCGTTTCTGCATGAAGAAATCCCATATATCGCCGTCGTCAAACACGCCGGCTGCTATGGCCTTGGCGCAGTCAATCACGCTGCCGCCGCCCACAGCCACGAGCATATCCGCACCGAACTCACGGCAGATTTTCACACCCTCGTACACCGTTTTCAGTCGAGGGTTGGGATCCACACCGTCAAGGACTGTGGACTGAACGCCGGCCTCGTCCAGCGCCTTTATCACCTTGTCCAGTATTCCGAGGCGCCGCAGGCTGGCGCGCGTCGTCACCACAACGGCTTTTCGTCCGTGTCGGGCGGCCAGCGCGCCTGCTTTCGGCGCGCTGCCCGGCCCAAACACAATACGGACAGGGTTGTAGAACTCGAAACTATTCATAACCCTTTCCTCCGGAAGGTCCAGCATGGGCAGAAGCTAAGCCCTGCGCACAACTAAAGACCTGCCGCCGGTTTTACTCTTGGGTTACCGGAAGATACCCTCCCGAATTACGCGCACCATCTCGCACGGGTCGCCGTTTTCGATCACGTCGCTCAGCTTGTCAAAGCCGATACGGTCGATGGCCTCGTCGTACTTCTTCATGTTGAGCACGCTCTGCCGGGTGGCTTCGTACTGGTCTTCGCGGTACGGGAAAATATCCACTGCAATAAAGCCGTCGTAGTTCACCTTGCGGAGCGAGTAGAACATCTCGATGTACTCAGTTAGCCGCAGCGCGCCCACGATCAGGTCATCGTCCCAGAGGTTGTAATTGTCGTTGGCGTGAACCATGAACAGCTTGCCGTAGCGCGCCGCCACCTCGATGTTCTGCGCCACGTTCTGCTGTGCGAAAAACACATGGCCCGTGTCGATTGCAACGCCGACGTTCTCCCTGTCCACTTCCATGCACATCAGCAGCGCCGTCATCGTGGTGTCGATCAGGCAGCGGTTGCGCGGTTCACGGATCTTGCCTTCCAGCGTCAGCTTGATATTCGGATTGTAGTCAGCCAGCTCGCGGATGGCGTTTATCGTATCGTTCCACTGTTTGGTATAGTTGGTCTGAAGCGGATAATCGAAGCCGTCCTGACCCAGCCACAGGTTCACGCTGGGGTTGCCCACCAGCTTGGCGTTAAAGTCGATGTTTTGCTTGATGAGCCGTGTCGCCTCGTCCCTGACGCTCTTATCCGCCGCGCTGATAGAGCCCTTCTGCCACCGTCTCTCCCCGAAAACCAGCGGCAGCACCGACGAGGCCACAAAGCCGGACTCCGTCAGTATCTCGTTGACGGTATCCGGGTCGGAAAGCGGGCCGGTGGGAGCCTGATAAAGGTCAACGCCCTGAAGCACCTGCATCTTTTCCAGGTTCTTCACCACGTCCGGAAACTCCACTTTGTCAAGATTCGGATCCTTATATCCGCACTTCATGAACCGGTCGCACGTCTGACCCAAAGAACCTAAAATAGCACTGTACTTAATCTTACTGCTCATAGCTCAACCTCTCCTTATTATTGAATTTTGAATGACAGGGATCTTCAGACTTATGCCCCAGCCAACCCCGTTTCGGGAACGTTACCAACGCATAGAATCGAATACCCTGTTAAGCACCGCTATAAAACAAACTCCTTCCTGTTTTTCAGTTACAGCATGTACATAGGTTTGTGCCGGAAACAGCAGTCGCGGGGGGGGGCGG
>JBMNOT010000091.1:0-7791 GCA_050943225.1 Christensenellales bacterium
GAGCTGGCTGCAAAGTTTTCCGGCGTGGATCTGGTGGCCGGGCCGGCGGTGGGCGGGATTATTCTGGCATACGAGGTGTCGCGGCAGCTTAAAGTGCCCAATATATTCGCGGAACGCGAGAACGGCGTGATGACACTAAGGCGCGGCTTTTCGGTGCCGCAGGGCGCGCGCGTGCTGGTGGTGGAGGACGTGGTCACCACGGGCGGCAGCGTCAGGGAAGCGATCGAACTGGTGCGGTCGCTGGGCGGCGAGCCTGTGGGCGTCGGCAGCATTGTGGACCGCTCGAACGGCGCTGTGGATTTCGGCATACCGTTCCATGCTGTACTCTCGATGGAGGTTGTCTCATACCCGCCGGAGGACTGCCCACTGTGCAAACAGGGCTCTGTGGCCGTCAAACCAGGCAGCCGGGGGCTCAAGTGACATCCAGCTGTGATTGTATATGAAAGAGCGGGCGTGTATAGGCGATTATACTAAGCTGGCCAGGCCCTTTTACTTAGAGCGTTTATCGCTCTTTTATTTTTCCCCGTCGTTGCAAATACTAATGGCGTTATTTATTGATTCGCAGGAGGATAACATGATCAGAACGGATCTGGCCATGGAGGCTGTGGAATATGCGGGGCAGATACCCGGCGTTTCGGTGATGGACGACGAGGTGATGCCGGGACTTAAGCGCGTACGCGTCACAGTGGAAACAGAGGAAGGAGAACGCGCCGTCGGCAAAAAAAGGGGCATTTATGTAACACTGGAATCGCCTGACCTGGCGCAGGGCGACGTTGATTTAGACGAGGCCTGCTCCAAGGCTTTGGCGGCCGAGATTACACACATGGCAGGGGATGCGCTGGACGGCAGCGTTCTGGTGGTGGGGCTGGGCAACCGTCAGGTGACGCCCGACTCGCTGGGACCGGCGGTGTGCGATTTGGTGTTTGTAACTCGGCATATGCATGAATACGCGCCAGATGAGATCGATCAGCGCATCGGCGTGGTGTCTGCCATTGCGCCCGGCGTGCTGGGCATCACCGGCATCGAGACGGGCGAGATCGTAAGCGGGGTGGTGGAGTCGCTGAAACCGTCGCTGGTGATTGCAATCGATTCACTGGCTTCGCGCGCGCTGGAACGCGTGCGCACCACGGTACAGGTGGCGAACACCGGAATCGCGCCGGGAGCGGGCATAGGCAACAAGCGAAAAGCGCTGGACAGGGAGTCGCTGGGCGTGCCGGTGCTGGCTATCGGCGTACCGCTGGTGGTGTATGCGTCCACGATTGCGCAGGAGCTGATGGATATGGCATTAAAGCAGGCGCCCATCGATCTTCGGATGAACGACAAGATGCAAAGGGTGCTCGCGGGCCTTAATGACGTGGACGGGGCCGATATGATAGTGACGCCCAAGGAAATTGACAAAGTGGTTCAAGACCTGGCGCGCATCATCGCGGACGCGCTCAACATCGCGCTGCACAAAAACCTCACGCTGGAGGAAACGCGGCGTTACATGCACTAAACTTACAGCATTAATGTATACAAGCTCATCGCTTTGCATAGATTTGAGTGAAGGAGTTCGAAGCGATGAGACGAAGCAGGTCAAATTACAGGCCGGCAAGGCCGCTATCAGATAACCATTGGCAAACTGTCGCTGTTTTGGTGAAAGCGGCTTTGGCTACGGGTATTGCCCTGTGCCTTGCATTAACCGTAGTATTCGTGGCGCGCATTGGCGGGCAGCAAAGTAGCGTTGCGGCAGCGGGCAGCGCGTTGCCCGACCCTGCGCTCGTGGACGCGTCGGGCGAGGAGGGCATATTCAGGCAGAGCCTTATCGACCCGCGGCTGATTCTTTCGCAGGAGATGCCGGTGATATACGGGGTGGATGTGCAGGAGATAAGCTTGGAAGACAGCACTCTCCCTGAAAATCCGGAGACGGACATCTATTTCGACGTATTGCCCGACGATATCAAGATGGAATTTCTGGGCTTTGCCAACGACGAGCCCAGGGAGTTTCATGTGGGCATACTCGGGCCGCAGATACTGATATACCACACCCACACGACGGAAGCTTACCGCCCGACAAGCGAAGATGAATATGTGGCAGCAGGTTCGTGGCGTACCAAGGACCATGCGCATTCCGTGGTGGCCGTGGGCGAGGTGCTGAGCCGGGAACTGCAGCGGTACGGCTTTAAGGTGCTGCACGACACCACCAACCATGAGCCGCCCAAGCTGGATACTGCTTACGAGCGTTCGCTGGTCACCATGCAGGAATACCAGAAGAAGCACCCCACAATCCAGGTGTTCATCGACCTTCATCGGGACGCTTATCAGAATGTGGATGCCGGCAGGAAAGACTTTGTTGTGGTGAACGGCGAGGAATGCGCCCGGGTGATGTGCGTGGTGGGCACCGGCGAAAAGTATTCCGTCAAGCCCAATTACGAATCCAACTACAAGCTGGCTTTAGCGTTCATCAACGAGATGGAAAAAATAAAGAAAGGCTTCACGCGCCCCATCCGCATCAAGACGGGCCGGTATAACCAGCAGGTTTCGGATATGTGCCTGCTCATCGAAGTGGGGCATAACGCCAACACGCTCCAGCAGGCCAAGAATGCCGCCAAATACGTAGCTCTGGCCTTAAGCCGCGTGCTGGAGATCGGGGAATAAAGGCTGATAGGGAGCCCGGGTATTGAAACACTCCTGCCCAGGGAGTATAATGAACTATCATTGGGGCGGGAGATATGATGTCAGCAAACTGCAAACCTATCGGTTTTTTTGATTCGGGCCTGGGCGGACTCAGCGTACTGAAAACAGCCCGCCGGCTGCTGCCCGGCGAAAATTATATCTATTTCGGGGATAATCTTAATGCTCCCTATGGCGAAAAATCGGAAGAGGAGATCAAAAAGCTCACGCTCAATGCGTGCGGCTTTCTTTATGATAAGGGCGTCAAGGCGATTGTGATCGCCTGCAACACTGCCACGAGCGCCGCGGTTATCATGATGCGCGAAACTTATAACATTCCGGTGATCAGCATGGAGCCGGCAGTAAAGCCCGCACTGCAGGGCCGCCGGGAAGGCAAGGTGTTGGTATTGGCGACGCCTGCCACCGTATCGCAGGCGCGCTATCTTGGCCTGATCGAGCGCCTGAATGCGCATGATGAGGTCATCAGCGTGGGCTGCGGTGGCCTGGTGGAGCTGATAGAGGAAGGTCGCACGGACGAGGAGGCGATCCATGCCTATCTCTCAAAGCGGCTGGCCTTCCTTGATGGACAAGCCATCGGCGCGGTGGTATTGGGCTGCACCCATTATTCCTTTGCGGAAGCGGCCATCAAAAGCTATATCGATAAAATCACTCATACCGACTGCCCTGTGTTCGACGGCCGGCACGGCACGGCACGCCAGCTTCAGCGCGTGCTGGAAAACCAAAACCTTCTGCGCGAAGGCAGCGGTGAAGGATATATTCAGTTCTACGCATCCCTTTCCGGCTATGACATTTCCAGGTTCGAAAAAGTCTATAATGACTTCAAAGCATGATGCAAACTATTCCTGATAACATCTTGATAACATCTACATATTGTGGTATGATTTGATTTGTCTACAAGATATGCGTTGCAGGAGGGGTATTGATGAACTTAACGAAAAATGCGCGTGTGGTATTGGAGCGGCGGTATCTGAAAAAGGAAGGCTCGGGTTATGAAGCGCCGGAAGATATGCTGCGCCGTGTTGTGAATACGATTGCGGCTGCGGACGCAGCTTACGGCGGCGACGTGGAAAAGACAGCTCAGGAATTCTATGACCTCATGGACAGCCTAAAATTCATGCCCAATTCTCCCACGCTGATGAACGCAGGCCGCGAGCTGGGGCAGCTTTCCGCCTGTTTTGTGCTGCCGGTGGAAGACAGCATGGAAGGCATATTTGAGAGCCTGAAGAACGCCGCGATGATCCACAAGAGCGGCGGCGGTACGGGATTCTCTTTTTCGCGACTGCGGCCCGCCGGAGCCAGCGTGAATTCGACGGGCGGCGTGGCCAGCGGCCCTATCAGCTTCATGAAAGTATTCAACGCGGCCACCGAAGCCGTGAAGCAGGGCGGTACGCGGCGCGGCGCCAACATGGGCATACTGCGCGTAGACCATCCGGACATACTTGAGTTTATCACCTGCAAAAGCGATTTAACCCAGCTCACCAATTTCAATATCAGCGTTGCCCTGACAGAGAAGTTCATGCAGGCGGTGGCGCTTGACCAGGAGTATGACTTGGTCGACCCTCATACCAGGAAAGTGGTGGGTCGAGAGAGCGCCCGCAAGGTGTACGATACCATCGTGGACATGGCATGGCAGAACGGCGAGCCGGGCATCGTGTTCATCGACCGAATCAACCGCGACAATCCGATACCCTCCGCCGGAGAGATCGAAAGCACCAACCCTTGCGGCGAGCAGCCGCTGCTGCCGTACGAGAGCTGCAATCTGGGTTCCATTAATCTCAATGCTTTTGTTAAAGACGGCGCTGTGGACTATGCTGCCTTGGAGAAGACAGTGAAAACAGCGGTGCATTTTCTGGACAACGTGATCGACGTCAACCGGTACCCACTTCCTATCATCGAGGAGATGACGCGCAGCATGCGCAAGATCGGCCTTGGCGTGATGGGGTTTGCGGACATGCTCTACCGCCTGGGCATCCTGTACAATTCGGAGCAGGCTGTGCAGCTTGCGCGGGATGTGATGTCCACCATACAGCGCACTGCGCGGCAGGCATCGGAGGAACTGGCGCTGGTGCGCGGCAGTTTTCCGCAGTTTGATAAGAGCGTCTATAAGGAGCAGGGTTTTAGGGCCATGCGCAACGCGACGGTGACGACCATCGCACCTACCGGCACCATCTCCATCATCTGCGGCGTGTCGAGCGGTATCGAGCCGGTATTTGCGATATCGTACGTGCGCAACGTTCTGGACAACGACAAACTGATCGAGGTGCACCCGTACTTTGAGCAGGTAGCCAAAGAGCGCGGCTTTTACAGCAAAGAGCTGATGGAAAAAATTGCGAAGCAGGGCACGCTACGCGGCATCGACGGCGTTCCGGAGGATGTGGCGCACGTGTTCGTGACGGCGCACGATATTACGCCGGAAGCGCATATCCGCATGCAGGCTGCGTTTCAGGAGTATACCGACAACGCAGTGTCCAAGACGGTCAACTTCCCCAAAACGGCCACCCGTAACGATGTACGCGCCGCGTATGACCTCGCCTACAGCCTGGGGCTTAAAGGCGTCACGATATACCGCGACGGCAGCCGCAAGGGCCAGGTGCTGTCGGTGGGCGGAAGCGGACAGGCGTCCAAAGAGAGCGACAAATTAAAGCCGCGCGAACGCCCCGAGGTGACAAAAGGCATCACGCAGAAAGTAAAGATCGGCTGTGGCAACCTGTACATTACGGTGAACTATGACAATGATGGTATCTGCGAGGTGTTCACCAACCTGGGCCGTGCGGGCGGCTGCCCCTCGCAGTCGGAAGCCACCAGCCGGCTGATTTCCACGGCGCTGCGCTCCGGTATTGATGTGCAGAGCATCATCGAGCAGCTGCGCGGTATCCGCTGCCATTCCACACTGCGGCAGAACGGCCTCAAGGTACTCTCCTGTCCCGATGCGATCGGCCGCGTGCTGGAGCGCGTGGTGCAGCTGCGCAACGGGAAGTATGCCCCGTCCGAAAACAACGGTACCGCCAAGTGCCCTGAATGCGCTGCGCCGCTGGAGCATGAGAGCGGCTGCGTGATGTGCCGGTCGTGCGGATATTCAAAATGCGGCTGATGGGCTGATACATGTTTTATGAGGCGTTTCATCATATGCATAAACGGAAAGCGTGACGCGTAGGATTAATGTTGTATTTTCGCAATAAATGTCATATAATTTTCGTAATAATGCAATAACGATGGAACAAATGGATGTATTATCGCGTCATATGTGGTGAGCGGTGGTGTGTGGATTGAACAATAACAGCGCATCCCATCGCTCAATGATGCATAAAGGGCGTGCGCTTAATGGATTGCCAGGCGGCAAGAGGGAAAATTGATCTTTATATTGACGGCGTTTTGAGCCCCGCGGATTCCGAACCGTTTCTGGTTCACGTGGAAAGCTGTCAGGATTGCAGAAAAGAATTGGAAGATATAATGCGCCTTCACAGGGCGCTTCGCTCTTTGGGCGATGTGGAACCGCCCTTTGGTTTGGCTGCTGCTGCCGCCCGTAAAGCGCGCAGGCGACGTGGCATGCCCTTCGCTTATATTTCCGTGGGCGTGGCCGCGGCATTGACTTTCGCTCTTGTGCTGACAAATGTCGTTATCCCGAGATATACGAGATATAACAGGAGTGCCGACCTGGCCGCTCCGGAGAGCTTCATGATGGCCGCGCCGGCCGAGGAATACAACCTTTCTGGCGCTGAGGGGGAAGCTCCGGCGGCTGCGGAAGAAGCGCCCTCGGAAGAAGCGCCCGCGGCCGGCAAGGGTGCGGATATGATGGCCACGCGGAATGGTGTATTAACCTCGGATGCGGCTGAATACCCCGCGGAAGCTGCGGAGCCTGAATCAGGCGAACTGCTGCAAAAAGACCGGGCGTATATCATGATGGCCACGCCAGCGCCGTCCCGTATCGTCACTGTGGCGGCGGATGACGACCGGCAGACGGACATTCGTTCCGCGCTGGAATTCATCATTGCTGAGCACGGCGTTGAGGCGTTCTTCTTCAGCGACGATGCGATGGACGCAATCTCTTTCGTGATTCCCGAAGCAGCGCTGGGGGATATCGTCGAACTGACGGCGGATTTCATGCCGGAGGGCGAGATTACCGCAGGTGAGGTCATCGAGTTCAGGTTTCTTAAGTAACGAAGCCAAATGGGCTGTCCTATAGGGCAGCCTATTTTTTTGTGCGCGGCTTGACCCAGTTAGAGGAAGAACATATAATATAAACAATTGATTCGCGGGAGGTAAATATGGATGGCAACGTCACGGCTGCTCTGAGCGAAATGGACACGCGGGTGGCCTTTTATATCGGCGATAAGCCCATATATTGGTATGGTATCATCATTGCCGCCGCTCTAGTCATCGGCGTAGCGCTGGGAATCAGGGAGGCCAAAAGAAAAGGTTTCCGTTCCGAGATGGTGATGGATTACATGCTTTTGGCCATTCCCATCGGCATCGTATGCGCGCGTTTGTATTATGTCATATTCGAATGGGAGAATTACGCCGGCAACCTGCTTAGGATTTTCGCGGTGTGGGAAGGCGGGCTTGCGATATACGGTGCGGTGATCGGCGGAATAATCGCGGCGCTTGTATTTAAACAGTGGCGGCATGTTTCCGTTGGGGATATGATGGATATTGCCGCGCCCAGCTTGATCATTGCTCAGGCGATCGGCCGTTGGGGCAACTATGTGAATCAGGAAGCGCACGGCGGGCTCTTACTAAATCCGGCCTGGCAGTGGTTCCCGATGGGCGTACAGATAGACGGAATGTGGTATCAGGCGACATTCTTCTATGAATCGTTCTGGAATGTGCTGGTATTCATCGTGCTGATGGCCGTCCGCAAAAAGATCAAGGCACGGGGCGGCGTATTCGCGCTATACGTGGCGCTGTATGGATTCGGGCGTTTCTGGATAGAATCGCTCCGCACCGACAGCCTGATGCTCGGGGACATTCGCGTATCGCAGGCATTGAGCGTATTGCTGTTTGTGGGCGGCATCGCCTATCTCATCGTCACGCGAGTCAAAAACGTAACCTATCAGCCATATGATGGATACTACAGCCTTGATTGGACGCAGGAGCAGATAAATGAATATAAAGAGAACA
>JBMNOT010000092.1:0-7746 GCA_050943225.1 Christensenellales bacterium
GCAACTACAGCGCTATCAAAGATGGGACAACAACTTTCCTTTGCTTGTTTTGGGTCGGAAATCCCCCCTCCAGTTTTGGAGGGAGCTTTCCGCCCAAAGTGTAACAGATCATTTGACAACGTAGACTGATTTTAGAGAGTTCATGTGATTTTTTACCGCAGTTGTGTTATACTATTTAATTACCGTAAGGTAACTATAAAGCCGACGGGGGGTCGGCTGTTGGGGGAAGTGGCAGCTTGAAGCGAAGCCTGACCATATTGTGCATAATCTTATCCCTGGTTTTGTGCTTGTCCTGGGGTGGTATAAGGGTTGCTTTGGCGGAGGAGGATGCGGATTATCCCGGCAATCTGTCCTCTTACGGTGCCGTGCTGCTCATGGACGCGGATTCCGGCCGCGTGCTGGTGAGCCGCAACGAAACCGTGCAAATTGAACCGGCCAGCACCACCAAGATCATGACGTGCATACTGGCGCTGGAAAGCGGGAAAATGAACGATGACGTGACCATCAGCGACAAGGCGGTGCGCGCTGCGGGCCAGACGTTGGGGCTGGTGAAGGGCGAGACTGTGCCGATGAGCGCGCTGGTGAACGCCATGATGATGTATTCCGGCAACGATGCGGCTGTGGCGATAGCGGAGCACGTGGCCGGCGACGTGGACACGTTTGTGGACATAATGAACGCCAAGGCTCAGGCGCTGGGCATGAACAGTACGCATTTCGTCAACCCCAGCGGCTTGCATGACGCCAGCCACTTAACGACTGCGGAGGACATGGCTAAACTCGCGCAGTATGCGATGAAGAATCAGAATTTTGTGAGTATTGTCAGCCAGGAATCGTTCACGCTGCCTCGGACGGATAAGCGGATGGAAAAGGAGTTCCGAAACACCAATTATCTGCTGCGCAAGGACAAGGATGCCTATTACGCCTACGCGACAGGCATCAAAACGGGTGATACGACGCAGGCGGGCAAGTGCCTAGCTGCGTCGGCATCCAAAGACGGCATGAACCTCATCTGCATGATATTTAAGGACACCTCGGAAGACGGCCAAAAGCGCTGGTCTGAAGCCAAAGCGCTGTTTGAATACGGGTTCGACAATTATACGACGCTGGAAGTCCAGACCCTTTTGGACAAGGCGCCTCCCGTGCGGGTACAGGTGGAGAATTATTCGCCTGCGGACGAGAGCGACGGGCTGCTCACATTCGAGGCTCCGTCCAGCCCCGGCACGCTGGTGACGGTTAAAAAGTCGACGGCTCAAAGCATACTGGAGTCCAAGGATACGGACGCCATCGAGGCGATGCCCTATTATGACGACGATAAGCTGGCGGCGCCGATACTCAAGGGGGATGTGCTGGGCACCGTGACTTACAGGTGCAAGGCCACCGGCGAGGAGCTGTATACCGGCACCCTGGTCGCTTCGCGCGGCGTGCGGGAGGCCGGTTCTGAGCCGGACGCCTCGGGCGGCACCGCGGTGTCGGTGATGCCCGCGGTCAGCGTAGAGGAAATCAGCAAGCACGACGACAGCATCTACTACTGGCTGATCGTGCCGGGGGTGCTGATTGCCCTCCTGATATGGCGGCTGGTGACGGAGCAGCGCCGCAAGCGCAAACGGTACGGCAAAAAACGCCCGTATTACAGCTACCGCATCAAATAGGGGAGGCATAAGGTCATACTTCCCTGACTCGAGTCATACTAAGTGTAAGAAAAAAGCCGCGGACAAGCGCGGCTTTTCAGCTTGGCGAAAAACCAATGGTTTTTCGCCAGTTTTCTGATTTTATGCAGTTCCTCGTACCTCGAAACCGCATAAAATCGCAAAGTCTGGGCTGCGCGGGCAAAGCCCGTCTTGCCCACAAAATATATTTGGACTTCTGAAAAGCAAGGCAGCAACTCTTTAGGACAGAGAAGAGCAAGTAAGCCGCTGATACTCTGTTTTAAACTTCGTTTATACCCTGATACTACGACAGGAACGACTTGCCCGCGGATACCACGACGTCGCCCAGCACCGCGAGCACAACGGAGCTGCCGCGGCCCACGCGGTTCTGACGGACGATTTCCTCAGACGACAGGCTGAAGGTTTGTCCCGACTTCAGCGTCACCACGACGCCGCACGGCTCCGAGACGGGGAAGGCCGCCGCCACGTACGTGCCGGTGGAGCCGTTCTTGAAGAACGAGATCGCTTTCACGCCCTTGCCGCCGCGGCACTGCGATTCAAACTCGGTGACGTATGTCAGCTTGGCGTGGCCGAGCTCGGTAAATACTGCCACCTCGTCGTCGTTTGCAATGGGAGCCGCCATCACGACGCTGTCGCCCTTCTCCAGCGTCACCGCCTTGACGCCTTTGGCGGTGCGGCCCATCGCGGGTACGTCGGAAGAGGAGAACCTTATCGCCATGCCGCCTCGCGTGACCACGAGGAAATCGCTTTCCTCGCTCAGCAGGTGAACGGCGATGATGCAGCCGCCCTCGGCAAGGCCGCAGGCTGCTATTTTTTTGTTGCGCACGTTGTATTCGGCGAGGCTGGTGCGCTTGATGAGCCCGCCCATTGTCGCGAAGAACACGTGCGTGTTCTCATCGAATTCCGATACCGAGAACAGGCCCGCTACGCTTTCGCCCGGCGCAAGCCCTGCGAGCAGTGCGGACAGCGGTTTGCCCTTGTCGCGCAGCTTGCACTCGGGGATGTCAGAGACCGGCAGCGTGAAAAGCGTACCCATATTGGTGAATATCTGCACGCGCTTGTCGGTGGCGGATGGCACGATGCATTTGACGACCTCGCCGTCCGCCGGGGAGGATTTCTGATAAGATTTCTGGTTGACGCGCTTCAAAAAATCGTTCTGTGTCAGTATGATGACGCATTCCTCTACGTTTTTGAACTCGTACTCGTCGATCTCCACCTCGTGGCTGGTGTTCAGGATGCGCGTGCGCCGCTTATCGCCATAGTTCTCCTTGATCTCGGTAAGCTCATTCATAATGACGCGCATCAGCCTGGCTTCGGACGCAAGTATGGCTTCCAACCGCCTGATGGTCTCCAGTATGAACGCGTATTCCTTGCGCAACGCGTCGATTTCCAGCGCGGTCAGCCGCGCGAGCCGCATGTCGAGTATGGCCTGAGCCTGAATGTCGGTGAGCGCAAAACGGGATATCAGCTTGGCTTTGGCCTCCTTGGGAGAGGAGGAGCCGCGGATGATGCGGATGACTTCGTCGATGTTCTGCACCGCGACGATGAGGCCGGCCAGTATATGTTCGCGCTGCCTTGCTCTCTCCAGATCGTAGCGTGTGCGGCGCGTGACGATGTCCTTCTGGAATGCGATGTAATGGTCGATGACATCCATCAGCGACAGCTGTTTGGGCTGCCCGTCCGCGATGCACACCATGTTGATGCCAAACGTCACCTGCAGGTCCGAGTATTTATAGAGGCAGTTGAGTATCTTTTTGGGGTCGTAATCCTTGCGCACCTCGATGACGGCCCGCAGGCCGGTGCGGTCCGACTCGTCACGGATGTCCGAAATGCCCGCGAACATGTCCTTTTTCTGCTCCGTTACGGTGAGTATCTTGCTGAGCATCGCCGCTTTGTTGACCTGGTACGGCACTTCGGTGATCACGATGTTGGTCTTGCCGTTGCTGCCCTTTTCGATGCTGGCTTTGGCGCGGATGACCACCTTGCCGCGGCCCGTCTCGTACGCTTCGCGCAGGCCGTCCAGGCCGAGCAGGTAGCCGCCGGTGGGGAAGTCCGGGCCGGGGATGTACTGCATCAGCTCATCCAGCGTGAGATTCGGGTTCTGGATGCGCGCGATCACGCCGTCGATAACTTCCGCGAGGTTGTGCGGCGGGATGTTGGTCGCCAGGCCCACCGCGATGCCCGATGCGCCGTTGACCAGCAGGTTGGGGAAACGCGCGGGCAGCAGGGTGGGTTCTTTCAATGTATCGTCGAAGTTAAACGTGAAAGGCACAGTGTCCTTCTCAATATGGGCGAGCAGCTCCATGGCGATGGGAGAAAGGCGCGCTTCGGTATAGCGCATCGCGGCGGCGCTGTCGCCGTCTATGCTGCCAAAGTTGCCGTGGCCGTTCACCAGCGGCGCGCGCATCACGAAATCCTGCGCCATGCGCACCATCGCGTCGTACACCGACGAATCGCCGTGCGGGTGGTATTTACCGAGGCAGTCGCCCACGATGCGCGCGGATTTGCGGTGCGGCTTGTCCGGCGTTAAGCCCAGCTCCAGCATGGTGTAGAGTATGCGCCGCTGCACCGGCTTTAAGCCGTCTTCCACGCGCGGCAGGGCGCGGTCCATGATGACGTACTCCGCGAACGGTATCATCGAGTTGTGCATCATCTCGCTCATCGAGACGGGCGTGACGCCGTTGGATATCTGTTCAGGGATTTTATTGGACATGGCCGCTCACCTTTTCCTTGTAAAAACTGTCTTCTTTGTTGAAGTTGGCGTGTTCCGAGATATACAGCTTGCGCGGCTCCGCCTTGTCGCCCATCAGCAGCGTCACGAGCCGCTCTGCTTCCGCCGCATCGTCCAGCTCCACCTGGTAAAGCTTTCGGGTTGCGGGGTTCATGGTGGTTTCCCACAGCTGCTCGGGATTCATCTCGCCCAGGCCTTTATAGCGCTGTACGTTGGCGTCCTTGCCCAGAGCCTGCTGGGCTGCTCTCAGCTCGGCATCGTTGTAGGCGTATATCGATTTGTTTCCCTTATACACGCGGTACAGCGGCGGCCGGCCGATATAGATGTGGCCTGCCGTCAGCAGCTCGCGGAAGTAGCGGTAGAAGAACGTCAGCAGTATGGCGCGGATGTGCGCGCCGTCCTGGTCCGCGTCTGAGAGTATGATGATCTTATGGTATTTTAAGTCCTCTTCGTCGAACGTGCCGTCGAACCCGGTGCCGAGGGCGGTGATGATGGAGCGGTACTCCTCGTTCTCGATCACCTGGTCCAGCCGCTTTTTCTCCACGTTGAGCGGCTTGCCCCTCAAGGGGAGTATGGCCTGGAACCTGCGGTCGCGGCCCTGCTTGGCACTACCGCCCGCGCTGTCGCCCTCCACGATGAACAGCTCGTTCCTGGTCGCGTCACGGCCGGTGCAGCTGGAGAGCTTGCCCACCAGCGGCGCGCTTTCCAGCTTGCTGCGCTGGCGCTCCAGCTTCTTGGCTTTGTTGGCGGCCTCGCGCGCTTTGGCGGCGTTTACCGCCTTGCCCACCAGTTCCGTCACGATGGCGGTGTTGTTGAGGTCCGCGAGGAACAGCGAGAGCTTTTCCTGCACGATGCCCTCCACGATGGTCTTGACTTCTGTGTTGCCCAGCTTGGCCTTGGTCTGCCCTTCAAACTGCGCGTCTTTCATGCGCACGCTGATGACAGCAGTGAGGCCTTCGCGGTAGTCGTCGCCCGAGAGGTTCTCGTCTTTGTCCTTGAGCAGCCCGGACTGTCGGGCGTATTCGTTCATCACCTTGGTGTGCGCCGATTTAAAGCCGGACACGTGCGTGCCGCCGTCCGGCGTGGGGATGTTGTTGACAAACGAGACGATGTTTTCGTTGTAGGTGTCGTTGTACTGCAGCGCGATTTCCACCTTCACGTCGCCGCGTTCGCCATCCAGATAGATGGGCGTTTTGTGCAGCACCGTTTTATCCTGGTTGAGGTACTGCACGAAATCCACCACGCCGCCCGAGTACTCGAACGTTTCCTTTTTAAAATGGCCGTCTTTTTTGACGCGTTCGTCGGTCAGCGTGATCTTGACGCCCTTGGTCAGAAACGAGATGACGCGCAGGTGCGAGGCTACCGTGTCGTAATTCATCGATATCGTCTCGAAAACGCGGTCGTCGGGCAGGAAAGTGATCTTGGTGCCGCGGTTTTTGGTGGTTCCGATCTCCTCCAGCCTGGTTATCGGGCGTCCGCTCTCGATTTTGCCGTTTTTCATGATGCTCTCATAGCGCTGCTGGTAGATCTTGCCGCCGGAATATACCGTGGCCACCAGCCAGCGCGACAGCGCGTTCACTACCGACGCGCCCACGCCGTGCAGGCCGCCCGAATAGGTGTATGAATTGCTGGTGAACTTGCCGCCGGCGTGCAGCTGCGTGAACACCACTTCCACGCCGGAAACTTTTTTCTCGGGATGGAGACCTACCGGTATGCCGCGCCCGTTATCCTCCACTGTAACGGAGTTGTCCGCGTGCAGCGTGATGCTGATCCTGTCGGCATACCCGTTTGCCGCTTCGTCCACGGCGTTGTCCACGATCTCCCAGAGCAGATGGTGCAGACCTCGCTGGCCGGTGGAGCCGATATACATGCCGGGGCGCTTGCGCACCGCGTCCAGCCCTTCCAGCACCTGTATGTCTTTGACTGTGTATTCTTTGGCCATAACGCCTCCGTTAAGCTGATTGCGTTCTTGCCGTTTTTGAGAAAGAACAACAAAATATAGTATACATCAATAAAACCACACACTATATTACAGGAAAAACGTTCATTTATCAATGGATTTTTGTTTTTCGGGAACATATGTGCGTATTGATGCGGGCGGAATACGCAAGCCGGCCGGCCTTTTAGCGGAAGCAGGCTGATGATGGCCTTGCGGTATGGAGATGGAGAAGCTGTTAACGCAGGACGAGGGCTTATGGGAGAAGATGCGCAGGCATTAAAAAGAGCTGAGGCAGGTTAATCCTCAGCCGTGATGACGCGAAAGCCCAGCGGGGATGCTTAGCCCCGGAAGTGTTCCAGTGAAACGCCCGCTTCCCGGAATATCTCCTGTGCGAACTCGTCCGGATAGGGGTGAGCGTACACCACGCGGACAATGCCGGCGTTTACGATCATCTTGGAGCAGATGACACAGGGCTGGTGCGTGCAGTAGAGCGTGGCCCCTTCGATGCTGATGCCCAGCTTGGCAGCCTGGATGATGGCGTTTTGCTCGGCATGGATGGCGTAACATAATTCATGCCTTGTGCCGGACGGGATGCCCAGCTTCTGCCGCAGGCATTCGCCCCGCTCCTTGCAGCTCTTGATGCCGGACGGCGCTCCGTTATAGCCTGTGGTGATAATCCGCTTATTGCGGACGATGATGGCCCCGATGCTGCGGTCGCTCTTGTAGCAGCTGGACCACTTTGCGATAGTCTCCGTCAAATCCATGAAGCGCTTGTCCCACTTATCCATGTCATACCCCTGTTCATCATGATAATGCTCTATAATTCAACATCACTTAGAAAAAGTCCTGCCTGCACAGGAAATATATAACTATAACGAAAAGAGAAGAATTTTAATGATACATCGAAATAAAATAAGGATATTTTGAATTAAACGCTGGATATTATTAATTATTGGTGTTTTCTCACGCGATTTAGGTTTGCATATCAAATGCACCATATATTATTATAAACTCTGTTAGCACTCATTCCAAATGAGTGCTAACAAAATGTGAGGAGTACTATTGAGTATAATAAACACGTTTCAAGGAGGTTTTCCAACATGACCATTAAGCCATTGGGCGACAGAGTTGTGATCAAAAGCCTGGAGAGCGAAGAGACCACCAAGAGCGGCATTGTTCTGACGGGCAGCGCGAAGGAAAAGCCGCAGATGGCAGAAGTCATCGCTGTAGGGCCGGGCGGCATGGTGGACGGCAAAGAAGTTGTGATGACCGTGAAGGTAGGGGACAAGGTGCTGTACGCCAAGTATGCGGGCACCGAAGTTAAAGTGGACGGTGAGGAATACATCATCGTGCGCCACAACGACCTGCTTGCGATTGTCGAATAACGTTCTCACATATTGTTAAGGAGG
>JBMNOT010000093.1:0-7710 GCA_050943225.1 Christensenellales bacterium
TCCTCATCCGCCGCGGACGTGTCGATACCGTTTTCCTGTATCAGCTTGATGTTTCCGGCCAGAACGCGCCTGCCCCCCACAGCAGCGTCTATTCCCCTGCCGGGCACCGCTTTAAAGTCGTCAGGCTGCGGTATTTCCAGCCCCCTGGCCTCCGCCGCTTCCACGATGGCACGCGCTATCGGGTGCTCCGACCCGCGCTCCGCAGACGCGCTCAGCGCAAGGGTCTCCTCCTCGCTGATGCTCCCGTAATTCCGGATATCGGTGAGCACCGGTTTGCCTTCGGTGATCGTACCGGTTTTGTCGAATACGACTACAGTCACTTTATGCGTGGTCTCCAGCGTCTCGCCGCCTTTAATCAGTATCCCGAGCTCCGCGCCCTTGCCCGTCCCCACCATGATGGCGGTGGGCGTGGCAAGCCCCAGCGCGCAAGGGCAGGCGATGACCAGCACTGTGACAAATACGTTGAGCACGAAGTTAAAGTCCTTGCCCGCCAGCGCCCACGCCACAGCGGCTATTACGGCTATTGCAAGCACTGCGGGCACAAAATATCCGGAAACGACATCCGCCATTTTGGCGATGGGCGCTTTTTTGCCCTGCGCTTCCTCAACGAGCTGAATGATTTTGGACAGCGCGGTTTCTTCACCGACGCGCGTCACCTGAAACTTAAGCAGGCCTTCGCCGTTTATGCTGCCTCCGGTAACCGCCGAGCCGGGGTGCTTTTCCACCGGCAGGCTCTCGCCGGTCAGCATGGATTCGTCCACCGACGATATGCCCTCAATCACCGTTCCATCCACCGGCACCGAAGAGCCCGGGCGCACCAGCACGATATCGCCCACGGCCACCTCGTCTAGGGGAACTTCCATTTCGACGCCGTCTTTTATCACAATGGCGGTTTTGGGTTTTAGCCACATCAGCTTCTTGATCGCTTCCGAAGTCTTTCCCTTGCTCACCGCTTCCAGGTACTTACCCAGCATCACCAGCGTGATGACGACGGCTGCCGACTCGAAGTAAAGCTGCTCGGCATAACCGAACTCGCCGAGATAGATCATTACGGTCGCGTAAACGCCGTACAGGAACGCGCTGCCCGTGCCTATCGCGACAAGCGTGTCCATGTTGGGCGCGCGCTTTATAAGCGCTTTAAAACCGAAGCGGAAAAACCTGCTTCCCGCCAGTATGACGGGCAGGGTGAGCGCCAGCTGAACGAGCGCAAACACGAGAGGGAAGTCGTGAGGTGTCATGAAATGCGGCAGCGGCAGCCTGACGAACGGTATCATATGCCCCATCGCAATATACAGTATCGGTACGGAGAATATCGCGGCAATGATCAGCCGGATGCGCATGTTTTTGAGATCAGCCTGCCTTTTTTCGCTCTCGATATCGCGCTCCGCTTCGCCCTCAACATCCCTGGGCGAATACCCGGCGTTTGTGATCGCCGCCTTTATTTCCGACAGCTTTACCTGTGCCGTATCATATTCTATCGCCGCTTTATTTGTCGCAAGATTCACCGAAGCTGACTTAACGCCATTTATCTTTTTTGCCGCCCTTTCCACCGCCGCAGCGCAGGCGGCGCAGGTCATCCCCTCCACCGCCAGTTCCACACGTTTAGCAGACGGCCTCTCTTCAAGCAGCCCGTACCCGGCGTCCTCAACGGTTTTTTTCAGCTGCTCAAATCCTGTCACGCTTTCGTCGAAAAGCACCGTCATTTTTTCCGTCGCTATATTGACAGCGCACTCGGCGACGCCCGGCACCTTGGCCACAGCCTTTTGCACATGCGCCGCGCAGGAAGCGCACGACATCCCGGTCACTCTGTGCGTTTTTTCGACCATGCCTTTCCCTCCCTGTCAGTGGCACGACGCCCCGCCAGCCAAAGGATTGCTCTGGCTGAAGTCATACGCCGCCACTTCTTTTTTATCTCTTCGATATCGATGCTCAATAAGGTCGTCCACAACCCTGACGTAACCGGGAAACAGCCCCGGGTAGCTTATAAAGGTGAAATCCTCCACCGGCGAAAGCATCGGCGTTTCCAGCTGCCCACTGCCGATGTCCAGCACTCCATTATACTCCGGGAAGATGACGCAATTATAGCCCTCGTTTAGGTTTTCTGGCTTAAACCTCATTATCAAATCAATATCCTTTTAGACAACCAGCAGCGTGGGCGAGAATCCCATTTCGTCTATCGTCACCATGAGTTCCTGCAAGCCGTCTTTCACTTCAGCGACCTGATAGTTCTCCGCATCGATATCCGCAACATCCGGGCTGCCAGAGTCCGCCTCTTCCGCTTCGGTCAATACCTTGCCGCCTATGCTGTCCACAACCTTAATTTTTCCATATATCATGCCCATCCAGCAAGCATAATTGAACGTGCCGGGCATCTCGGGCGTAAACTCAAATATATTATCCCCGGCTTTAGTTCCCGCTCGATGCCAAACACCGGGCATACAACCGCGTTGTTGCAGCCGTTGATGTTCTTATCATCTGCCCTGATATTGAACCTGACCGGAATGACTTCCTACCAGTCTTAATAAAAAAGCCGGTTTTGTCAACCGGCTTTATCACCTGGGTATTTTCAGGCTTACTGAGTAGCTCCACAGACTTTTTTCTTGCTCTTGGGGTTTTCTGCCCACAGCTGATCAGCCACTTCTGCCCACGCCTTGGCAGCCGCTTCCGTTTTGCTGCAAAGCACGTCCACGTCTTCAGGCGCTTCCATATCCGTCGATTTCGCGCCGGATTCTTTCACCATGGCTGCGAGCATCTCGGGATTATCCAGGCACGGGCACGGACGCAGCAGGTTGTCGTTAAACGGCTGGTGCTTGCGATAAGCCATAAACAGAGGAGAGCGCAGCGCATCCATAAGCGATACGTCATGGATGTTGACATTGGAGTAATGAATGAATGCACAGGGCTCCACATCACCGGCCGCGTTAATATGCAGGTAACGCCGCCCGCCTGCAATGCAACCATCAGAAAACTCACCGTCATTCCAGAAATCCATTGCAAATATGGGCTTGGTCTCGCGTATTTCTCGGATACGCCGGTACATATATGCGCGCTGCTCAGGAGTCACCAAAAGATCTACCCGTGCATCCTTTCCGACAGGCATATACGTGAAGTTCCAGGCAAAACCGCATCCCCGGGCAATCATATCATCAACAAATTCGTCGGAGCCGACGCTTTCAGTGTTGTAACGATGGTAGCAGGTGGAGTACCCGAACAACAGCCTGTGTTTGCGCATGCGCTCCATCGCTTCAATGACTTTGCGATATGTGCCCTTGCCGCGCCTCATGTCGGTGGCCTCTTCGTTGCCCTCAATGGAAAACGCCAATGCGAAGTTGCCGACATCCAGCATCTGCTCGCACAGCTCATCATCCACCAGTGTACCGTTGGTGAAGGCAAAGAAATAGCAATTATTGTGTTTTCTGCACAACCGGATAATATCCTTCTTGCGTACAAGAGGTTCGCCGCCGGAGAAAATATAGAAGTATGTTCCCAATTCCTTGCCCTGTTGGCAAATAGAATCAAGTGTCTCAAAAGATAAGTTGTTTTTGTCCCCGTATTGCGCAGCCCAGCAACCGGTACAGGATAAGTTACACGCACTGGTGGGATCCATCAAAATTGCCCATGGGATATTGCAGCCGAATTTTTTCTCTGCCGCAACAGCACGCTGGGCGCCGTCAAGGTTTGCGTTAACGAAGAAACATTCCACCAGCTTCTTAATAACTTTTACGTCTACATCCCGGAACAAGTTTTCCGTAAAAGTACGCCAAATACTGTGTTCATCCAGCAACACCTCGCGCATCGTGCTTATTTGCTTGGTATAATGATGGCCCCTATCCAGCTTCTCTGCAATCTTGAACATCTTCGGCAACTTCTGCATAGGGTTGTCCGAAACGTAGTTCAGCAACGCTTTGACTGCCGCCTTCTTAATGAAATTCATCATCATCACCTCTATATATAATTGCTTTTATATTAAACTTAAGCGTCGGTGTTTTTAACCAGCCCTCGCTTAATTTTATTAACATTGAGCTCAGTGTAGACTAGTACCCGCATTTTGCAGTAAAATATCGCTATCCGATACCAGCGATTTGGTCACTATCTGATGAACGCGCAAAAATGCGCTGCGCAACTGCTCAATGCTGTGCGGGCTAACGGCTTTATAATCGTCAAAATAAGCTGCGAAACTAACAATAGGTACAACAGAAAAGAAGAAATTAAATAATATCATTTCCTCCGAACATACAAAACGATTTTCGGCGTCGGAAAAAGTTCTAATAATCGGCTCAATTTCATCGCCGCCGATAAACTTTAAAAACCGGAATAACGAATTTTGATGTTTCCCGTTTTTAAGCGATTCCAGCATCAAAATTCGAACTATTTCTTTATTGTCAAAAACATAATCTATCAGCCGCTCATAAAATATTTGAGAATTTTGCAAAAAATTCTCCTTGGCATCATCGCTTACAAAATGCAGGCAATCTGGCTTAATCACCAGATCACCATCCTGAATCATTTGCAGAATATTTTTTTGAATAAAATCCAAGGCAAGAGACACTGCATTTTTGAGCAGCGAATTAACCATGTAATCTAAAATGTCCTGTTTGCTCTTAAAATAGTAATATATAAGAGCTTTGTTGACATTCGCAATGCTCGCTATGTCATTCACACGTGTTGCATCATAACCTTTTTGGGAAAACAGTTGTTTAGCCGCTTCAATGATGCGTTCTTTGGCTTCAACGCAGGAGTTCTTTTCCATGACATTCATCCAATTCAACTAACCGGTTGTTTAATTTAAAGTATAGTATTGTCATTTTATATTGTCAAGAGATCCTATTATAATTACCGGCCCTTGATTATGATAACATAATCATGCCATCAAATAATCGATCTGGTCCGATAGGCTGATATTGGCCGGATCCCATTTCCTTTCCGGGCAGTCCACTGTTTCATACGTGAATCTCGTTGCTTCAACAAACTGATCAAGCTTATTATCCAGCCACGGTGGAGTCCAGGCGCCGGATCGGCATATATGAATGGCTGATACCACTGAGCATCCGTCAAAGTCATCAAAACGAAAATACCTGATGTTGAAAACTCGATTCATCTGGCTGAAATGTTCCGGCTTCTCGGCTGTTTACGGGCTATAAATAATATGGGCCTGTTCAATTTGTTTTTCCTTTAGCAACTTTCCAAGCCAGTTGGAACAATTAACCTCAAAATCAAGAGACAAAAGCCCGCCATAACCAAAATCGGCATGAGAATCAAACAGATTACACTGTTTTGCAGTTGTTCTCTTTTGCGATTTTATATGACAAGGCATGAGAGTCTGAAACATAGGCTTTAACATTCTTTTCAAATTTAATATGTTTCATGATTTTATTCTAAAAAGCATCTAACTCTAAAGATAATTGGAATGCTTTTTGAATATCCTCCCCCCGAGCCTTCGCCTGGATATATCTTTTGTACCAAAGGTCAGTTATACTCCTGTTGTTTTCCAAGTAACTGCCCCAATTATCTCGGGTGTAGACAAAATAGTCCCAATCTATCGATAGCAAACATTTTCCCATATCGTAACCTCTTAAACATGAAATTTAATCAGTTAAAATATGGTGCTCGGTGTTTTTAACAGAATCAGGACCCCGGTTATGCTATAAGAACTGTGAATTTTGGGATATTTCATAAGCAAATGCCCAGTTATACACTCTCCTTTTTTATAATCATTTCTTAAAAATAAATAAATACTCATGAGCGATTAGTAAAAAATTATACTTTACACTCTGGTTCCTCCAATATCCTGTTGAGCTGCAATTATGCTGTTCCTTTATAATAATTTCCTTTAACTTAAAGCCTGTCCGTAAGAACGTTTCCATTATATTAAAACCAATTGGAATAATGTTGCCTTTCCTACGAGTATCACCAACAAGAATTGCACAAAACTTATTTTTTTCAAAACCCTATAAGATTCTATGGCAACTCTCATGTAATAAAAAAAGCCGAGGCACCGAGCTTTCACTTTTTCGGCACCCCAGCATTTTATTATCCAGGTTCCAGCATCAGCATTCGTATGTCTTTGCCGCTTCGAATTCGCCCAGTATAGCCTGATCCGGTTTTCTCGTCAAAAGCGAGACGATGACGATGGCCAGGCACGAGAGCACAAACGCCGGGAACAGTTCATAGATTGCAAATACGCCGCCAAGCTTGGAAATCAGCATATTCCATATGAACACCATAGCGCCGCCGGTGACCATGCCCGCGATTGCGCCTGCCCTCGTCGTCCTCTTCCAGAACAGTGAGAACAGCATGATGGGCCCGAAGGTAGCCCCGAAGCCTGCCCAGGCAAATGATACCACCTTGAAGATAACGCTGTTTTCGTCCAAAGCTATGATTATTCCGAACACCGCAATAAGCAGCAATGTGACACGCGAAACAATCATCACCTGTTTGTCGGTCGCATCCTTTTTGAATATACCTTTGAAAATATCGCGGGACAGCGCCGACGAAGCGATGAGCAGGTACGAGTCCGATGAACTCATCGTAGCGGCGAGGATGCCCGACATGACTATGCCAGCCAGAAATGCAGGAAGCAGTCCGGTGGACATGGTAATGAATATGTTTTCAGCACCGCTCCGTGTCAGCAGTTCAGCGGGATACAGCGTTCTTCCGATAAGCCCGATCGCGACCGCAGCAAGGAGCGCAATCACGCACCAGATTATCGCGATGCGTCTGGATTTCTTGATTTCAGAAGACTTGTTTATCGCCATGAATCTCAGCAAGACCTGAGGCATGCCAAAATAACCGAGGCCCCACGACATGGTGGATATAATGGTTAGCAGGCCATATTGCCCGGCCGACCCGAATAAGGGGTTCCCCGCCGCATCAAGCTGCTGGACGCCATCTACCACCTGGGGTTGGGCTATGCCAAAAAAGTCGAAGAAACCCGGGATCGACTTGATGTTGTCAACAACCGCGGGAATGCCACCGGCAACAACCACCCCAACAGTTAAAACCGAACATAGAGCAACAATCATAACGATTCCCTGTAGAAAGTCTGAGGCACTTTCTGCAAGAAAACCGCCAAGATACGTATATAGGATAACTATGGCTGCACCTATTATCATAACGGTCTGATACTGCATTCCGAACAATGTGCTGAACAGCTTGCCGAATGTCACAAAGCAGCTTGCTGCATAAACCGTGAAAAATACCAGAATGAATAGAGATGCTATCGTTTGGATTATCCTCTTGTTTTCTTTGAACCTGTTGCTCAAAAATTCCGGTATGGTGATGGAGTTGCCCGCCAAAGTAGAATACCTGCGAAGCCGCTTAGCAACGAAAAGCCAGTTCAGGTACGTTCCGAGCGCAAGCCCGATGGCGGTCCAGATAGCATCGCTAAGCCCGAACCAGTATGCGACGCCCGGAAGCCCCATCAGCAGCCAGCCGCTCATATCCGAAGCCTCGGCGCTCATGGCCGCAATCCATGGCCCCAGTTTTCTGCCGCCGATGAAATAATTATCGGAGCTTTTGCTTGCTGTCTTCATATAGTATATGCCTATCCCGATGACAGCCGCGAGATAGATACACATTGCAACGAGTATTTGAATTTGATCTCCGCTCATATATCCCGCCCCTTTTGCATTTTCCGCAATTATATCAGAATTTAATACGCGTGAAAAGTAATATTGCGCAATATTATCACTTAGTATGACACTTCTTTAA
>JBMNOT010000094.1:0-7690 GCA_050943225.1 Christensenellales bacterium
ACGATATCGACACAGACGACGCCGAAAAAAAGGCTATGGAGAGTGCTCACGACCACCCGCACCAGGTGGAAGGATGCCACATCACATTCTATGGCGTATGCGGAAACTGTACCGCCAAAAATAACGCTAAGGAGGATGCATTATGACGAATTACGGTGATTATTACTATTGCGAAATCTGCGGCCAGGTAGTGGGTGTTCTGTGCCCGGGCAACCCCTCTCTGGTCTGCTGCGGACAAAAAATGAACCTGCTGAAAGCCAACACGGTGGACGCCAGCAAGGAAAAGCACGTGCCTGTCATCGTGCCCGAGGGAGATGTCACCACCATCAAGGTGGGCAGCGCGCCGCATCCCATGACGGAGGAACATCATATCGCGTTTATCGAAATCGTGCGCAAGAACGGCCTGGTGGATCGCGCGCGTCTCGCGGTGGGCGGCCCGCCGGAAGCCGCGTTCCCGGTCAAGGCAGACGACATCGCAGAGGTTTACGCCTACTGCAACCTGCACGGTCTGTGGAAAGCGTAATGAAACGAGCATAATCGAACATAATATAGCAAGGAGGATACATCATGAAGGATCTGAAAGGTACCAAAACGGAAAAAAACCTGCAGGAAGCGTTCGCCGGCGAGTCGATGGCGCGCAACAAATACACATTCTACGCTTCCAAGGCCAAACAAGAAGGTTATTTGCAGATCTCCCAGCTGTTTTTAGAAACGGCGGATAACGAGAAAGAGCACGCCAAGCTGTGGTATAAGCTGCTGTCGCCGATTGGGGATACGATGATCAACCTTTTGGACGCTGCAGCCGGTGAAAACTACGAGTGGACGGATATGTATGCGCGCATGGCCAAGGAAGCCCGCGAAGAAGGTTTCAACGAAATCGCCCTCATGTTTGAAGGCGTGGCCGGTGTCGAGAAGAAACACGAGGAACGCTACAGAATCCTTGCTGACAACATCAAAAAGGGCATCGTATTCGAGCGGGACGTACCCGTTGAATGGAAATGCGCCAACTGCGGACACCGCTTTGTGGGCAAGGAAGCGCCGGAGAAATGCCCGGTATGCGCTCATCCCAAGTCCTTCTTCGAGCTGTTCGCGCAAAACTATTAATAGATTACATAAAAGGAGGCCAAAAAGGCCTCCTTTTTGTTTACGCGGAAAACTTGCAGTTTCCGCCGTATTGCGCCGTTTCGACCGGAAATCTCCGAAAACCAGGCTTTTTAAGTCACAGTTCTTCCTGTTCCAATTATCTCTCTTTTTGACTTTCCTGCTTTTTCTTTCTCCGCCTGCGCCAATGCCAGCTTGTTCCTTAATCTCCTAATATTTTATGCGTCAGTCCGCATAAAACGAAGTATACACCTTCAAATTGTAAATTTATCTTAATATAATCGTCATGTTTTTATCCATAAACGTTTATACCTTCATACGCCCAAATAGCGCTTTTTGAGGCCGCAATAAGTCTCCTGTTATAATATCATCATCACCGCATGCACAATCCACGACTGCGAAAGGAGTTAACAAATATGAAGAAAAAACATCTGCGGCGCATTGTGACTGTTGTCTGCATGGTCGCCGTATTGATTGCCATGGCGCCCACCGCGCTGGCTGCCAGCCCCTTGCTCAAGCTTGGCGTCAGCGGAAGCGAGGTCGCCAAGCTTCAAAGCAGGCTGATTGCGCTTGGCTATGCAGACTTTTCCGAGGCGACAGGCTATTTCGGCTCTGCTACCCAAACAGCCGTCATCCGTTTCCAAAGCAACCACGGCCTCGTGGTGGACGGCATCGCCGGCAGCGCCACCCAGAGCAGGCTCTATTCGTCCTCCGCGAAAAACCTGCTACTAAAGCCGGGCAGCAGCGGCGAAGCCGTGCGGGCTCTTCAGCTTCGGCTGAAGGAGCTGGGGTATTTCTCCGGCACAGGCACCGGCCACTTCGGCGCTGTCACCCTGGCCGCCGTCAAAGCGTTCCAGAAAGCGCGCGGCCTTGCGGTAGACGGCATCGCCGGGCCCAAGACGCGCATACAGGCGTTCTCCAAGGCTTCCGCCTCCGCAGCGTCCGCACCCAAAGCCGCGGCCATTGCGGACATCGCGCTCGCCCAGGTGGGTGATACGTACCTGCTCGGCGGCAACGGCCCCGACAAGTTCGACTGCTCCGGCCTTGCCTATTATGCGATGATGAACGCGGGTTTCTCAGTGTCCCGGCTGTCGTCAGCAGCTTACAGCCAGGTGAGCTCCTGGGCCAAGATCACCGGCACCAGCAGCTTTAAAAAAGGCGACCTGCTGTTCTTCTATTCAGAGTCCTGGAGCAGCATCAACCATATGGGCATCTACATCGGCGACGGGCAGTTCGTCCACGCGTCGTCCGGACAGGGAAAGGTCATGGTCAGCACGCTTTCCAACATATACTGGGCAGGCCATTTTGCCTTTGCCCGCCGCGTCGGCTAACTATCCGGCATCAAATAAACCGCCGTGCTGCGTCACGGCGGTTTTTTGTTTCCGTTAAACTGCTGGCAGGTGACCGGTCAGCCATGCACGCTTTATGCCTGCCGGAACAGCGCCGTACTGAGGTATTTTTCGCCCCGGTCGGGGAAGATGCACACAACAACGCCGCTCTCCAGCGTCTCGGCCACGCGCAGCGCCGCCAGCATCGCCGCGCCGGACGACATGCCGCAGAATATCCCTTCCTCGCGCACAATGCGCCGCGCCATGGCAAACGCCTCTTCCGATTCCACCATGATGGACACGTCGATGCGCGACGGGTCGTATATCTCCGGCACAATGGCTTCGCTCATGTTTTTAAGTCCCTGAATGTAATGGCCTCTCGCCGGATGCGCCTCCACGATCCGGATATCGGGGCTCAGTTCTTTCAGGCGCTTGGCCGTGCCCATCAGCGTGCCCGACGTGCCGAGAGCAGAAACGAAATGCGTGACGCGCCCCTTGGTGTCGCGGATAATCTCCTCCGCCGTGGTGGAGTAGTGCGCCAGCTTGTTGTAGCGGTTGGTGAACTGGTCAGGCATGAAATACTTATCCGGGTTCTCGGCGACAAGCGCGCGCGCCTTGCGGATAGCGCCGTCCGTGCCTTCCTCCGCCGCCGTCAGTATCACCTTCGCGCCAAACGCCTTGATCATCTGCTGCCGCTCCACCGACACGGCGCTGCTCATCACGATCTCCACGTCATAGCCCTTCACCGCGCCGATCATCGCCAGCGCAATGCCGGTATTGCCGCTGGTCGGCTCGATGATAGTCTTGCCCGGCTTCAACACGCCTTCCGCTTCAGCCTGCTCCACCATTTTAAGCGCGATGCGGTCCTTGATGCTGCCGGTGGGGTTGGTGCCCTCCACTTTGGCGAATATTTCAACAGCATCCTTCGTCCAAATCTTGTTGATCCGCACCAGCGGCGTGTTGCCGATGGTATCCAGAATATTGCTGTAAACGCCCATGTCCCGCTCCTTTAAGCCAGCCAATCCGGCCGCATATAAATCTTAAGCTCAATCCTCTCCGCCGCGCAACCGGGGCATCGCGCCTCAAATGCCTTGAGCGCCTCGCGCGTGCCGCTCACGTAGCGTAGCGGCACCCCCGTCCGCGCCACCAGCTCCTGCGCGATCACATAACCTTCCGCCAGCTCCTCGCCCGTCGACTCCGGCCCGAGGTTGGTATTGAGCGCCAGCCCGTCCGCATTCAGCCGCGCGCGGCTCTCGATGCGCCTTATGCTCTCCTCCAGGTTTTCCACGCTGTCCTGAAAAGGCCGCCGCGTGTTGACCACAAGCAGCGCCTCCACGTCGCCCCGCACCGCGTCCAACCGGGGTTTCAAGCCCCCCAGCGCCGCCGCGCCCACCGGGTCCCCGCCGCAGTCAAACACCGCGTATTCGTACCCGAACGCCGCGTACACATCAGGCGGCAGCGACGGCACATCCACTGCCGTATTGGCAAACACCGGCGCGATCACCCGTATGCCCCGGCTCTCCAGCATCTCCGCGTGCTCCGACGAGCGGAAATACGGGTTGACAATATCCAAATCCACCAGCGCCACACTGCGGCTCATCTCCGCCAGCGCCAGGGCAAAGTTGAGCGACAGCTCCGTCTTGCCGCTGCCGTAGTTGCCAAACAGCACCGTTATCTTTTTCATGCTTTCCCCTTTATACTATGCCGGCGGCGCAAATTCGCGCATCAGCGCCTCGGCGCATTTAATCCCGTCCACCGCGGCAGACACGATGCCTCCCGCGTATCCCGCGCCTTCGCCCGCGGGAAACAGCCCCATCACGCCCTCTGCTTGCAGCATGAAGTCGCGCACCAACCGCACTGGCGCGGACGTGCGTGTCTCCACTCCGGTCAGCACCGCCTCTGGGCTGTCAAAACCCTTGAGCTTCCTGCCAAAATGGCGCAGCCCCTCCGCAATCGCCGCCGCCACAAAATCCGGCAGACACTCGTGCAGATCCGCACCCGTCACGCGCGGGCGGTAGGTTGGCGTCACGTCGCCGAAAACCCGCGTCGCGCGCCCGGCAAAAAAGTCGCCCAAAGTCTGCGCCGGCGCGGCAAACCCGCCGCCCGCCAGCGCGTAGGCCGCGCGCTCCATCCGCCGCTGAAACGCCACGCCGCCCAGCGCCCCCGGCTCAAAGTCCGCTGGCGACACCGCCACCACCACGGCGCTGTTGGAGTTTTCCCTATCCCGCGCGTAATAGCTCGTGCCGTTCACCGCGATGCCGCCCGGCTCGGTCGCCGAGCAGATCACCTCGCCGCCGGGGCACATGCAAAACGTATACACGCCGCGCCCGCCCCAGCGGGACGTCAAACGGTATTCCGCCGCGCCCAGCGCCGGGTGCCCGAACGCCGCGCCGTACTGCGCCCGGTCGATGAATTCGCGCTTATGCTCGATTCTGACCCCCACCGCGAACGGTTTGGGCTCCATCCGAAGCCCCGCCGCGTGCAGCATGGCGTAAGTATCGCGCGCGCTGTGCCCGATCGCCAGCACCGCCGCGTTCGTCTCTACCGCCTGTTCCATGCCGCTTTTGACATACGTTAAGCCGCGCAGCTCGCCATCCGATGCGGAAATGCCGGTCAGCCTGCTTTCAAAGCTCACCGTGCCGCCCAGCCGCCTGATCCTCTCCAGTATGCCCGTCACCGCCTTGCGGATGTTCTCGGTGCCGGTGTGCGGCTTGGCGAGTATGAGTATCTCCTCCGGCGCGCCGCATTCCGCCAGCGTCATGAGGACGCGTTCCGTCCGCGGGTCCTTGATGCGGGTGGTCAGCTTGCCGTCCGAAAACGCCCCGGCGCCGCCCGCACCGAAGCACACGTTGCTCTCCTCGTCCAGCAGCCCTTGCGCGCTGATCCGCTCCACGTCTCGCACGCGCCGGTCCATATCGCGGCCGCGCTCAATCAAAAGCGGCCGGTATCCGTGCTGCGCCAAAGTGAGCGCCGCAAACAGCCCGCACGGCCCTGCGCCCACCACCACCGGCTGGCCCGGCGCCTTTTCGCCGTACACCACCGGCTGCTCCGGCTGAACCTCAACACGGCCGAAGCGCTGCTCCAGCGCGCGCTGCCGCCCTCTGTCATGCAGCCACACCTCAACCGTCAGCACCAGCCGCACGTCCCGCCGCGCGTCCAGCGACTGCCTTGCCACGTGCAGCCGCGATATGTCGTCCGGCTTGAACGCCCAGCCGCGACGCCGCCGCATGTTTTATCTCGTCGTCATCGCTGCCCAGCGGCACAGCAAGGCCGCTCAGCTCAATCGCCATCCGATATCTCCCATCCATCAAAAAGGGACGGACTACACCGTCCCTCCAGTATTATAACCACTTTTTCCACTAGCTGATCGTCACGACCACCGTGGCCGCGTCGGAAGAAAAATTCTCCGCCGTTAAACCGTCCGGCAGCTCAAACTGCACGGGCACCGTATACTTGCCGCGGCCCTTTCCATCAAGGTCCACATACGGCACGATATCCGAACGCTTGAGGCGCGAGAGCTGCGGAATCCCCGCCATTACGGTCACGTCGGTGCGGGTGGTTTCCAGATGCGCCGTCAGGCCGGGGGCAAGGTTGCGCGTCTCGATGGCGACGTTCTCGTAGCGGCGCGTATCCGTAATCTCCCGTATCTCCACGTAAACCTCAGCCTTGCCGTCCGCCAGCACGCTGACGCCCTCGGGCGGCTGGTAATCCAGCATCACCGCCACGCTGCCGCTCGCGCCGCTCACCATGTAAGGCATCAGGCTGATGTTGGTAATGCCCCTGATGACATCCGGCTTGCCGGCGATCATCACGCTCTCCGGCGTGCTGGTGATGCCCGCAATCTCGTAGCCCGCCGCCAGCTCGTTCTGGCCCATGATGGCGCTTTCCACGTCCACCGGTACCACCTTGGTGGCCAAAACATCCAGCTTGACGATGACGGACGACTGGCCGCCGGAGAACAGCGCGCCGTCTACCTCGCTGCCCTCGCTGTCCAGCAGGCGGATGGGCACGCTCATGTTATACCCTTCCGTCAGACCGGTAAGGTCGATATCGCACACCGCGCTGGCCACCCTGTCCACATCCACGCTGGCGCCGGATATCGTCACCACGCTGGGCGTAATCTCTGGGGTCATGGCATAATAGCCGTCCGCCTCGCTGCCCGTGATGTTGACGTTCACCGGCACCTGCCGCGTCTTATAAGGATACACCGTCAGCTCCACATAGCCGGGGCTTGTCTCCGCCGCCTGCCCCACGTTAGGTTTGGCCTGAACGGTCAGCTTATATGTGCCCGGCCCGTTGATGACGGATAGATCCACATATGCGTCCACGCTCGCGCGGGACAGCCGCTTAATATCGTTCTGATTGACCTCTATGCGAACATCCACCAAATCCTGCACCTCAGACAGGTTGCCGGATATGGCCAGGTTCTTCGCACTCAGCACTTCCTGATTGATATAGCGCAGCGGTATATCGTTAAAGTTCTGCTCGCGGACGGGGTTGGTCTGTGTCAGCACATAGCTCCACAGTATTACCGCAAAAATAAGAGACACGATTTTAAGCAATAAATTGCTGCGCAGCAGGCGCCAGACGAACTCAAGCACCTTTTTCACGTTCGTCACGCCCCTTTCTCTTCAGCCGCAGCGTCGGGAATTTATTGGTCTGCTTGACGAAATAAATTTCCTCCAGCAGGTCGCGTATCGCCTTGGAATCAAGGTACCGTATCAGCGTGCCGTCCTGTGCGACGGATATCACGCCGGTCTCCTCGGATATCACCAACGTCACGCTGTCGGACACTTCGGAGATGCCCAGCGCCGCGCGGTGCCGGGTGCCCAGCTCCTGCCCTATCTGCTTGTTGTCGCTCAACGGCAGGAAACAGCCTGCCGCCTCGATGGTGTCCTCACGAATGATTACCGCCCCGTCGTGCAGCGGCGAGTTGGTGAAAAACAGGTTTTCCAGCAGCTCCGCCGAAATCACAGCGGAAAGCCTTGTGCCGCTCTCGATCACCTCTTTAAGCCCGGTCTTCCTTTCAAAAACGATCAGCGCGCCCACCCGCTTTTTGGACAGGTTGAGCACCGCCTTTAGTATGTTTTCCACCACTTCCTGCGCGTTAACCACGTTGGGCGGCGTCAGGTCAATGCGCCCGCGGCCAAGCTTTGCCAGCGCGCGCCTCAGTTCCGGCTGGAATATGATCACAATCAGCAGCGCGCCGATCTGCAGCACGTAGTTTAAAATCCACGCGGTGCCCGCTAGGTGCAAAAAAT
>JBMNOT010000095.1:0-7661 GCA_050943225.1 Christensenellales bacterium
GAAAGAATATCTCAAATCATTGAAAGCAAAGAAAAAAGGCAGGTCGGACAGAGTAGCTTAGCAAATTGTCTACAAAATAGTTGACGTCCCAAGGAATGAGCTCAAGGGCAATGTTTTGAAAGAGTGGTGCAAAGCGTGTACACCAATTGGAAACAGTTGTATGCGATATGGAAGCTATGCTGTAAAGGGTGGTAATGATATAAACCACTACAAAACAGCATGGCACCGGCTCATTTGCAGATTAGGCGGTTCCGTGAAGTGGGAAGGAGTTAACGCACAGACCGACCATATTGAATCTACAAAGGAAACGAGGTACAAACATATGAAACGCGAAATTACCTACCGGGATGTGAACAGATATCAAATCCCGAATCTCACCCTGCCGGAGGATGGGCTGGGTGAAGAAATTTACATCGGCGTTTGGGGACAGCGGCGGCTTGACTATCTGAAAAAACACAAGCGTGTGCTGTATACCAATTTGCTTACCACCGGCGAATTATGGGCGCATCTGCATGATACCGACAGTGCGGCCCGCGAACGCCGGGTACGCATTGTAAAACAGATGATGGAAACGCAAGGCGTGACCGAACGGCTCAAAGCGGAAAACCAAATGCTGTGGGTCGGCAAGGCCAACAACATTTGCGCCTGCGCGGATGAAATCATCCGCAATGAACTGATTTACGATTAACCTTATTGTACCACATACGCGGGGGGGCGGCAGCAATGCCGCTCTTTTGCTATTTCTTTTTCCCCCTGCTCTTGTAGACGTTGTATTGGTTTTTGCAGCGCGGGGAGCAGAACACGGCGTTGGGACGCTCCGCCACAAACGCCTTATCGCAGTGCTTGCAGATACGAAGCGGCTTTGTCTCATCCGTTATCATGAAACTCAGCATCATCTGTATGCCGAGCAGCAGCGAATGAAAGTCCCAAACAATCGTGGGCTTATCTAAAAGGGCGATACGGTAAGTGGGCGCAATGCCGCCAAAGGCCGCCATGCCCTGCCGGGGTTGCGGGTATCCTCGTCCAAACTGTCATAATCCAGATAAAACAAATAGCTGGACATGAACGTGAAGGCAAAATCCTTGAACTGCGTGAGCAGCCAGTCGTAACGTTCGGCATATTCCCGCTGGAAGCAAAGGTTCAGCGCCATCGGCTTGTCGCTCATCGTCATAGCCAGCGCCATCATATCCGTGTCGCCCGAAATATCCCATTGCACGCCGCTTTCTGTGAACAGCACGTCCGGCTGGTCAAACGGAAAGAACAGCGCGGTGTAGTTCTCCACAAGCATGGATTCGTCACGGATAAAATGGTTTTTAGGCAGGTATGCATAGTCGTAATCCAGAAATTGCGGCGTGGTGGGCAGCGCGGTCATAAACCCAAGCAAACCATAATTTGAAACGAAACCCATCAGGGCTTCACGGATGGCCGTATCCTTGCTGCGGTTCATCATCAGCAAACCGACACCCAGCGCATCCAGTACCATCGTGTCCGCATCCTCAAGCGGGTCAATAATCAGCGGCTTCGCTTTGGGCGCGGGCATGACATACAAAGTACCGTCCTTTTCCCTGCACTGATATTCGCTGTGTTTCACCCAATGGGAACTCGTCTTTTGAAACAGGCTGTTCATATCCCGCCTCCAAAATGTAACCTGATATAAGGCTAATCATATAACTAGCCTTTAGGGTTGTCAAGCGCAGTATGCTCTCTAAGAAAATCCAATTGCGACACCGTTACGGGCAGGCCGCTATCTGCCCTTTGAACAAGGCGCGGGATCAGCTTTTCGTGTATCTTTTTCAGCATCAGAAAGCGCGTCTTACGGATATTGCGGTCAGTCTGCTTCCGCATGGCGGCAAGGCGGGCGCTGCTGTATAGGCGTATGGCGCTGAAATACAGTATCTCCCGATGGTTTTCAGATAAGCCGCGAAGCAATGCGGATATATCCATATCCTCCACAAGTTCGTGCAGCTCATACGGACAGTCGAAGATCACGTCAAGGAAATCCCCGCGCATCAACTGCCGCCAGAATACATGCCCCGCCGGATTGGGAAGAATCTTTCCATCGCTGTATCCTAGCGCCAGTATATCCTGCGTGCGGCCAATCTCGTGCCACCGCTCCCGCCGCTCGCGGTTAGCGTCCAGCCTGTCCCATACCGTCGTGACATTTTGAAAATCCGCCTCAGTCCTTGCCGCGTCCTCCATGCGGACAAGGGCTTCCCGCTCGATTTCACGTTTCAGTTTTTTGTGCTCCACGTCTGCCCTCACCTGCCGAAAAAAATATTATGAGATTTCTTTAAAAAGGTTCCGCTATACCCCTGTTCTTTCTCCTATTAATGAGGGTATGTAATTTGTTCATATTAATAATAGATTACAAACGCCCCCGGAAAGGAGGAAGCCGTGAGCAATCTATACCGGGAACTGACCGCCAGAGAGAAGCAGGCGATACGCAGACTGGTCATATCCGAGTGCGCCAACTACGATCAAGTGTACGGATGCCTGCCATTGGACGGAGCCTGTTATATGTTCACCATCGCTTTTGCGGGCAGCCCTTTGTGCAAATGGTTCCAAAACGCGGTGTTGCCGCTCGATCTGGCACTGGAAGCTGTGTTCAGCCGCAAACCGCTCAAAGCCTGCAAGCGCTGCGGCAGGAAGTTTCCTGTCAACGGCAGGCAGGCGTACTGCGAAGCCTGCGCCGTACCCGCCCGCAAAGCCGCCGCTGCCGCGCGGGTGCGAAAGCACCGTGGGCGGGATGTAACGCTTTAGGCTCCGGGAAGCCGCATAAACAGCGGGTTTTCGGGCTGATTTCGCGCAAGGCAAGGGTTTTACCTTACCCCTGCTCTTTTGTGCGGGGAAGGGAGAAAATACACGCAAACGACCACACGGACAGATTACAGCAACCGGAACAGAACTACAACCAATTTTATCATCTGAAAGGGGGCCGGTCAAATGCAGACGACAACGGAAAAAAAGGAGCAGCCGCGTGAATCGGGAGTCTTCACCAAACGAATCGGCACCACCACCTACCGGGTGAGCGTTCATTTCAGCAAAACCAGCCGGGAAACAGTGAACGATAAAATACTGCGCCTCATCAAAAACGAGGCGAGGCGATGAAAAAGATATTCCCGTGCCGCCGTTTTTGTGGTATGATGCTGGTACTGCAAATGAGCCGGTTGCCTGAAAGGAGTTCGGTATGAACCTCAGGCAGCAGGAGCCTAAAATCACCGCTCTTTACGAGCGTCTCAGCCGCGACGACGATCAAAACGGCGAATCCAATTCCATCACCGCGCAAAAGAAAATGCTGGAGGACTACGCCGGAAAGAACGGCTTTTCTAACTTCGTCCATTTTACAGATGACGGATACTCCGGCGGAAACTTTGAACGCCCCGGCTGGAAAGCCCTCATCGCCGGGATAGAGAACGGGCGCGTCGATACGGTCATCTGCAAGGATATGAGCCGGATAGGCCGCGATTATCTGCAAACGGGCTTTTATACGGAAGTATTATTCCGGGAAAAGAACGTCCGTTTTATCGCCATCGCCAACAGCATTGATAGCCTCAACCGCGACAGCAGCGAATTTGCGCCGTTCCTCAACATCATGTCGGAATGGTATCTGCGGGACGCCAGCCGTAAGATCAAGGCCAGCCACAGGGCGCGGGGCATGGAAGGAAAGCGGCTGACGTTCTTCCCCATCTACGGCTATGTCAAAAATCCAAACGACAAAAACGAATGGCTGCTCGACCCCGAAGCCGCCGAGGTGGTACGGCGCATTTTCGCGCTCACCATCGCGGGCAGGGGGCCGTGTGAGATCGCGCGGATTTTGGCCAATGAAAAAATCGAGCGCCCGTCGTATTACCTATATACGCGCGGTATCGTGAAGCTGGCTCATCACGACCACTCCATGCCCTACGCGTGGAACGGCAACACGATTGCCAATATCGTGCAGAAGCCGGAGTATATGGGGCATACGGTCAACTTCCGCACCTACAAGGATTCGTACAAGGACAAGCGTTCAAAGTTCGCGCCCAAAGAGGATTGGGTCATATTTGAAAACACCCATCCTGCCATCGTAGATTCCGAAACATGGGAGACGGCGCAGCGCTGCCGCAAGACCGTGCGACGCACCGACAGCCTGGGCGAAGCCAATCCGCTGACGGGGCTGGTGTTCTGCGCGCACTGCGGCGCGAAGATGTATAACCACCGCAGGCCGCACCCGATACAGTACCGGCATCCGAACGGCAGGATTTACAACAAATGCCCGAGCGATATCTATACCTGTTCAACGTATTCTCTCACCAGCAGGCGGTTTGACGGCAAATGCTCGGCGCACAATATCCGCACTGTTGTCATCCGGGAGCTTGCGCTGGAGGCGATAAAAACGGTAAGCGGGTTTGTGAAATCCAATGAGGCCGAGTTTATACGGCAGGTGCGGGAAAGCTCGGCGGTGCGACAGGAGCAAACGGCAAAGGCGCACAGGCGACGCATTGCCAAAGAGCAAAAGCGCGTGGCAGAACTGAATACGCTGATCCGCAAAATTTATGAGGATAAGGTCAATGGCTCTCTGTCGGAAAAACGGTTTGAAATACTGTCCGCCGAATACGAGAACGAGCAGGCGGCGCTGGAGCTGTCCATTGAGAATCTACAAGCCGAACTCAGCGGTTTCAACGCCGATGGCGTGCGGGCGGACAGGTTTATTGAGATCGTGAAGCGGCATACGGATTTTTCCGAACTGACCGCGCCGATGATCAACGAATTTGTAGAGAAGATCATCGTGCATGAGGCGGACAGGTCGAGTGGGGAACGGGAACAGAAGGTCGATATTTATCTCAATTTCATCGGCAGGTTTGAAGTGCCGGAGATAACGCCCGCGCCGGAGGATATCGCGGTGGAAGAACAGGCGCGGGAGAAACGGGCGCGGCACAGAGAAGCGCAGCGGCGGTATGCCGGGAAGCAAAAACAGCAAAGCGTATAACAAACAATCCGCATAGGGCGGCTTACGGATAACACCGTGGGCCGCTTTTTCTATGCAAAAAATTGAAAGGAGTACCCATGATGGCAAAGACCACGGAAGAAAAAATAGAGAGCGTACTGGAGCAGATACGGCAGCTGGAAAATCAGAAAAAGAGGCTAATACAGGAGCAGAAGGAGCGCGAGCGCAGAGCCAGAACCAAACGGCTGATAGAGCGCGGGGCGATACTGGAAAGCTTTATCCCGGAAGCGGATATATTCACCAACGAGCAAGTAAAGGCGTTCCTTGAAAAGATTATTCGGACGGAGTCCGCGCGCAAAGCGTTGGCAAATCTGACCGCGGAGCAGGGTGAAGCGGCAGCGGCCAAAGCTGCGGGAGCGGCGCAAAGCGACAATGTGGCTATGTCCCAAACAGGCGGTAGTATCACCGGGCAGTCGGGCTAACGGCCTCTCCCTTGCTTTGGCAAGGGCGCACTTATACACCCTTGCGGGTGCGTGCGCCCTGCCGGGGGCTTTATGCGCCTTGTCGGCGCATCATCGGGAGAACCGCATATTCCCCTGAACCCCCAAAACAGATGGCGGCGGCAGGCGTTTCTGTTTTTCGGAATGTGCCTTGCCGCCTTGTCTATTTAATACCCGCCGAAGAAAGGAGCGCCGCCAATGGCGATATACCATTTGAGTATTAAAATCATAAGCAGGGGCAAAGGCAAGTCGGCTGTCGCGGCGGCGGCTTACAGGGCGGGCGAAACCATAACGAATGAGTACGATGGTATCACTCATGATTACACGCGCAAGGGCGGCGTTGTGCATACGGAAATGCTGTTGCCGGGGCACGCACCGAAGGAATATGCGGATCGTTCAACTTTGTGGAACGCTGTGGAGCAGGTCGAGAAAAATAAAAACGCACAGCTTGCCCGTGAGATCGAGCTTGCCCTGCCTGTGGAGCTATCGCGGGAGCAGAATATTTCCCTCGTCAGCGAGTATGTGAAACGGCATTTTGTTGAAGCAGGAATGTGCACCGATGTCTGCATCCATGATAAAGGCGATGGCAATCCGCACGCGCATATCATGCTCACCCTGCGTCCGTTTGAACAGGATGGTTTATGGGGCGCGAAATCCAGAAAAGAATATGTGCTGGATAAGAACGGCGAGAAGATCCGGCTCAAAAGCGGCGGATTCAAGACGCGCAAAGTCGATATGATGGATTGGAATGAGCAGGGCAATGCAGAGGAATGGCGGGCGGCATGGGCCGATGCGGTAAACGCCGTTTTAGAGCGCCAGGGATTTGAAGAAAGGGTGGATCACCGCTCATTTTTTCGGCAGGGCAAGGAAAAAATCCCCACCGTTCATTTGGGCGTGGCCGCTGCGCAGATGGAGCGGCGCGGTATTGACACCGAGCAAGGTAATATGAATCGCATTATTGAAGGTATCAATCGGCGTTTGCGCCAACTTTGGGAACAGCTAAAATCATTAAAGGGCAGGCTGAAAGAAGCGGTTACACCAGCCGCACCGCCCACTCTCTCTGATCTCATTCGCGGTATACTGGACGGGCATAAACAGAGAGGCTATTACGGTCAGATTTCCGATACCAACATGGCGGCGAGAGTGCTCACTTTTCTGCAGGAAAACCAAATCACCGACATGGCGGGGTTGCGGGAAAAGGTGGGCGGGATGTACAACAGGCGGCTTGATATGGGTGGCAAGCTGAACAGGATAGACGACCGTTTGAAAACGCTGGATGAGCATATCCGGCACATGCGATATTATCAGGAGCACCGAGAGATTTATAGGCAGTATCGGCAGATTAAAAGACCAAAGAAACAAGCGGTCTTCCGCGAACAACACTATTCGGAGATTGCGCTTTTTGAATCGGCATACCGTTATTTTGGGCAGCATCTGAACGACCAGACCATGCCATTCAATTCGTGGAAAGAGGAACAGGCAAAATTGTACACCGAGTGGGTTGAGCTCAGTCAGCAGTATCTCACGCTGAAAGAAGAAGTCAGGGAAGCGGTAATCGTTAAGCGGAACGTGGAATGGCTGATGAGCAGGAGCGAACAGAAAACGAGGGCTCACCGCTCGCGTGGGACGGAGAGGTGAGCCCTTTACCCTTTCTGTATTGGTAGATTGTGTATAACCTCAACATGCGTCTCTCCATTTTTTTATTTAGCTGTATACAATTATAATCATTCTCGTTCTCGTGCTCGTATAATTACTAGGGATGAAATATCTAAAAAGTAGAAGCGAAAAAGCGAGAAATATCCCTAGCGGAGTTCAGCGTGAAAAATGAACTGATTTGAAAACCATGGGAACTTTTTTACTATCAATTCTATCATACAAACAATGAATTAAATATGTGATATTTGATCCGATTTGATAATCTGCAACCGTGATGAATTTATAATATAATTGGCGTTTTGAATATCTCAATACTGGCAAAGAAAAACCAAAAGGGGGGGATATGTCGAAATATGACTAATATTGCACAATAGAAGGAATGTTGATTTATATGTTGAAATATGTATTAGATGCTATTATGAAACAGAATCAGACTGAAAGGAGTTTGTAAAAATGAAAAGAGCTTTTATGTCAATGGTAACTGCAATACTTCTTATCGGAGCAGTATTTATTAATAATGCGAGCGCGGCTAGTAGCGAGGACAACTTCGATTTAAATAATATTACTAATTATGAGAAGGT